>JBGASS010000162.1:0-6229 GCA_044229555.1 Holophagaceae bacterium | reverse complement strand
TGGATGGCGTAGCCGCCGGCCCCGGTGCCCTTCTCCTGCAGCACCTGGACCAGGCGCAGGTGGCGGAGGCGGATCTCGCCGTTCCCGGTGTAGGCGAACTCGGTGCGATCCAGTAGCACCCACGCCTCGGCGCCGGCCGGCGCGGTCTCCTTGGCGGCGTCCAGGACCGCGGGGCGGGCCCATTCCGGGAGCTTGGAAACGTCCTGGGCCGCGAGGCCCGCGCCGAGCAGGAGGAAGAAGGCGGCGGGACGGCGCATCACTGTTTCTCCAGGATGAGGGTGCGGTCCGAAGCCTCCCGGACCCAGCCCATGAATTCCTTGAACTGCCCGTAGGCGGAAGGGCTCGCGACGGTGAGTTCGAGGTCCACCCGGTAGGCCACCGTGACGCTCCGGTCCGCGCCCTCGCCCTTGGTCTCCGCCACCCAGACCACCCGCCCGAAGTCGTTCCGGTGGTCGATGGGCGCGACGGGCGGCAGGGCGTAGCCCTTCGGGAGCTTGAAGGTGCTCTTCGCGAGGTGGATGCGGGCGTAGGGCAGGATGATGTTCTCCCGCCTGACCGGCGGGAATTCGCTCGGGATCGCGATGGGCGTGCTCATCCCGGGGAAGGGCAGGACTTCGCGGCGGCGGGAGGCCGGCCGCTCGATGCGGCCCTGGACCTTCCACCCGAAATCCTCCTTGGGATTGGCCACGTTGACCACTTCGGCCTTCGTGACCGAATAGGAGCGCGAGATCTCCTCCATCCTCTCCTTCAGGTGCCGCTGCTGCTCCGAGGCCTCCAGCCGGAGGTAGCGCTGGCGTTCCGAATACTCCGGGTAACCGCTGAAGGTCGACTGGAGGGTGAAGAGGTCCTCGTCCTCCTGGAGGTCCAGGGTGTAGGTGAAGCGCCGCTGGTTGAAGAGGGCCGGCTGCAGGGGCATGGTGAGGGTCTTCGCCTTCCACGTGGCGGGATCCAGCTCCAGGGCGGGGACGCCCTGGTAGTCGGGATAGATGAGGCCCGGCGTCGCGAAGCGCATGGAGGGGTCCAGGATCAGGGGCGCCTTCCCCTCCTCGGGAATGGACAGGAGGACGTCGTTGAACTGCTGGAAGTCCCGCAGCTGGTAGCTGAAGAGGCGGCTGTCCCGGTCCGGAACCATGACCACCTTGGGCGCGAGCCCCGCATCCTTCAGGAGGTGGAACAGGAGGACCGTCATGCCGAAGGGGGTGGTGCCGCGGCGGCGCACGGCGGCCTTGAGATCCCGGGCGTGGACCTCCTCCTCCAGGGCCTTCTTGCCCATGGCGGATTTTTCCGGAAAGGTGAGGGCGCCGAAGTTGGCGATCCTCGCGTCCAGGCGGCTCAGGAGCTCGATGGCCTTCGCGTGGGGCGTCGCCGGCAGGCCGGCGGTCACCTCGGCGAGGAAGGCCTTGTAGTCGGAGCCCTTGGTCAGGTCGTCCTCGAAGAGGGGCTTCACGCCGTAGATGCCATAGGCGTCCCAGAACTGGGACGAGCCCTGGCGGGAGGCGTAGTCCAGCACCTCTGGCGTCTGGAAGAGGGTGATGGCCGGCGAGGGCCGGGCGGGCGTGAGGCTGTAGGGGATCTCCTCCTCCGCGGGCAGGTTCGACCAGGTGAGGTACTTGAAGCCGGACTTTTCCGTCGCCACCGCCTGCTGCCCGGTGAACTGCTCCAGGTTCCAGGAGAGGGGGAAGAGGGCGGGCAGCTCCACCGTCAGCTTCTGGGTCGCGTGGCGGTTGATGAGCCGCCACCGGAGGCTGTTGGAGAAGCCCAGGGACCGCTCCTCGAGGAAGTTCTTCGGCACCGTCCAGCGGATGTCCACCACGCAGTGGTCGGTGAGGCCGGGGGCGATCATCCACGGTGTCGGCCTTGGTCTCGCCGATGGAGGCTCTGACGGTCTTCTTCTGGAAGTCCTTGGTCGAGTTGTACTCCAACACGGCCGTCGGGAAAGACGGTGCGGCCCTTGAAGTCCCTCATGCTGCTGGGGAAGGCGGTGAACTCCGCCGCGCTCCGGCCCGCCTCGTTCAGCACCAGGATGCGATAGGAGTAGGTCACCCCGAAGCGCTCGAAGTGGATCCTCTCCTCCAGGATCAGGGCGCCCTTGATGCCCTTCGCCGGATCCTCCTTCAAGGTCCAGACCTCGGGGGGAAGGGCGGGCCAGCTCTCGCCACGGGCGGCCACGGGGAGGGCCGCCGCCAGCAGGACGGGGAGAAGGGTCGCGGTGCGCATGGGAACTCCTGGAATCCGGTGCAGAGGGCGGGGGACGGCGCCCCCGGGTCAGGGTCCGGGGGGTGGGCGTGGGCGGGGGCGCGGGCCGGACCTACTGGATTCTCAGGCCTTCAGGGGGGTGAACAGGGTCACCGACCCCCGGAAGCCGTCATTGCCACTGGCTGAAGTCCGCCACCCGCAGAAAGACGCGGCTCAGGCGGTGCAGCAGGCTCAGCCGGGAGGCGCGGAGGACCGGATCCTCGCATTTCACCATCACGGCGGTGAAGAAGGCTTCCAGGGGCTGGGCCAGGTCCGCCAGGGCCGCGAGCAGCCGGGCCTGGTCGGGGGTGGTCTCGAGCTGCGCGAGGCTGGCGGCCAGGGCCTTCTCCTCGTCCTGCGGGAGGATTGCCGGATCGAACTCGTCCGAGGGCGCTTCGTCTTTTAGGATGTTGCCGATGCGCTTGGCGCTCTGGGCGAGGCTGGCGAAGCGGGGATCCTCGGCGAAGGCCGACAGGGCCTCGCAGCGGGCCTTCAGGTCCACGAGGTCGGACCAGCCCGCGGCCAGGGCCGCCCGGCGCACGGATCCGGCGTAGCCCGCCAGCTCCAGCTGGTAGGCGACCCGGTCCCGGAAGAAGGCTTCCAGGGCCAGGATCGTTTCCGGATCCGGCTTCGTGGCCTTGGCGCCCACCACCAGTTGGGCCTGGCGGCAGAGGCCCAGGACGTCCTCGCCCCAGCCGCGCTCCCAGAGGATGCGCACCACGCCCATGCCGGCGCGGCGCAGGGCCAGGGGATCCTTGGAGCCGCTGGGAATGATGCCCACGGCGAAGCAGCCGACGACGGTGTCGAGCTTGTCCACCAGGGAGAGCAGGCAGCCCTCCGCGGTGGAAGGCAGGCCGTCGTCCGCGCCGGCGGGTTGGTAGTGTTCCTTCACGGCCTTCCACACGGCTTCGGGCTCGCCTTCGTGGCGCAGGTACTCGCCCCCCATGACGCCCTGCAGTTCGGGGAACTCGCCCACCATGAGGGTCCGCAGATCGCACTTGGCGAGGCGCGCGGCCTCCCGGGCGTGGCCCGGCGTGAGGCCGAAGAGGGGGGCCAGCTCGGAGGACAGCTCCACCATGCGCTCGCCCTTCTCGAAGTAGGAACCGAGGTCCCGCTGGAAGGTGAGGGCCTGGAGCTTTTCCTGGCGCGTTTCCAGCTTCGTCTTGCGGTCCTCCGCGAAGAAGAAGCGCGCGTCGTAGAGCCGCGCCTTCAGCACCCACTCGTTGCCCCCGGCCACCAGCTTCTCCGCCTCGCTGCCCGCCTCGATGGGGCGGTTGGCGGCGGAGAGGAAGAAGGGCAGCAGGTCGCCCGATCCGTCCTCGATGCAGAAGGACTTCTGGTGCTCCTTCAGGGAGGTGACGAGGACTTCCTTGGGCAGTTCGAGGAACTCCTTCGGGAAGGCGCCGCGGACGATGGTGGGGAATTCGACGATCTCCGCGAGGGTGTCGAGGAGCTCCTCGTCCATGACCACCCTGCCGCCGATCGCTGCAGCCAAGGCGTGGAGCTGCGTCTCCATGCGGACGCGGCGCTCGTGGAAGGACACCACGACGCCCGCGCCTTCCAGAGCCGCCTCATACACGTCCGGGGATGCGACAGCCACCGGCGCGGGGTTTCCGCGGTGGAAGAGGCGGTGGCCCCAGGTGGTGTTGGACGCCGTCACGCCGTCCACCTCGAAGCGGACGACCTCGCCGCCGAAGAGGCAGAGGATGTTGCGGATGGGCCGCACGAATTCGAACTCGGATTTCCCCCAGCGCATGGCCTTGGGCACGTGCAGCGAGGCGATCAGGCCCGGCAGAGCCTCGGCCAGGAGTTCCTTCGTGGGCCTGCCCTGCTTCGAGAGGGTCACCACGGCGCAGGGCTCCTTCTTGCCAACGTTGTCAAAACGGACCGCTGAAAAATTCACGCCCCATTTTTCAGCGAACTTCAAGCCGGTCTGGGTTGGCTTTCCGGCTTCGTCCAAACAGAGCCTTTGTGGCGGTCCAACCTCGCCTCGAATTTGCAGAGGGCTCAACTCATCGATGCCTGAAATGCGCCATGCGAGCTTTCTGGGTGAATAGGCGAATTCTCCGATATGAGTGCCTTGGGGCTCACCTTCAATTAGCGCAGGACGCACAAATTTTTCGGAGTACTGGCTTGCCTCTTGAAAGTCCTTCCAATCAAGGCCTATTGCATAGCTGTGAGCCCTAAAAAACTCCTGAAGCTTCGCTGAAAATTCATCCGTCAGTGGCTTCAGGAAGCGCGCGGGGATCTCCTCGCAGTGCAGCTCCAGCAGGAAGGTCTGGGTCGCGCTCATTTCGCCACCTCCGCCGCAGCAGAGGCATCCGTCGGCGTGCCTTCCTCGTGCTCCAGGTACGCCTTGGCGCAGGCGCAGGCGAGATCCCGCACGCGCTTGATGACCCCAGGCCGCTCGGTGGTGCTCACGGCGCCGCGGGCGTCCAGGACGTTGAAGGTGTGGCTCATCTTGAGGGCCTGCTCGTAGGCGCTGAGGAAGTGGCCGTGGGTCTTGAGGAGCTTCCAGCCCTCCTTCTCGAAATCCTCGAAGAGGCGGCGGTGCAGGTCCAGGTCCGCGTGCTCGAAGCTGTAGGCGCTCAGCTCGAACTCCTCCCGCTGGCGCATCTGGCCGTAGGTGACGGGGAAGGTGCCCTCGTCGGTCTTCACCTCGCCGTAGGTCAGGTCGAAGATGTTGTCGTAGCCGCCGAGGAACATGCAGATGCGCTCGATGCCGTAGGTCAGTTCCGCGCTCACGGGCCGGCAGTCCAGGCCGCCGACCTGCTGGAAGTAGGTGAACTGGCTGATTTCCATCCCGTCCAGCACCACCTGCCAGCCCACGCCCCAGGCGCCCAGCGTCGGCGATTCCCAGTTGTCCTCCTCGAAGCGCAGATCGTGCTTGGAGAGGTCGATGCCGAGCGCCTCCAGGCTCTCGATGTAGAGGTCCTGCACCTTGGCGGGCGAAGGCTTCAGGATCACCTGGAACTGGAGGTGCTTGTAGACCCGGAAGGGGTTCTCCCCGTAGCGGCCGTCGGCGGGGCGGCGGGAAGGCTCCACGTAGGCCACGTTCCAGGGCTTCTTCCCCAGCGCCCCGAAGAAGGTGAGCGGATTCATCGTGCCCGCCCCCTTTTCCAGGTCGTAGGGCTGGCCCACGAGGCAGCCGCGGTCGGCCCAGAAGCGCTGGAGGCGGAGAATCAGTTCTTGAATGTGCATGGGAATCCGCGCAAAACCTCGATTTTAGCGGCTTTCCCGGAATACGGGAAACCTGGATCCGCCTGAACGGAGAGGAGGCTCTTCCTCCTCGACCCCCGGTTGTATGGGCCGGTGGGTCCCGCCGCCTTAGCGCGCCCTCACCACGAGGGTTCCTGAGATCCGGTCATGAAGGGAACGCCGAAGGCGGCCCAGGGCGAAGATGGCATCGAGATCCCGCAAGCCGACGATCATCAGGAAGGCCTTGCTGGGCCAGCGCAGGAGCACGACGCGGAGCACGGAGACCCGGCACCGGTCCGTACGGACCAGCCGGATGCCCATGAGCCGCTTCCCCAGCGTCTGCCCGTGCCGATGGGTGAGCCTGAGGTTCAGGGCGAGGAGGGCGGTCACCAACGCTGCAATGCAGGCCAGGCGGAGCCGGACGCTGGGCTCGAGGCTCAGCAGGTGAGCCACCAGCGAACCCAGGAGCACTCCGGCGAAGAGGGCCAGGTTGTCCGCCATGTCCGCCAGGAAGCGGGACTTGAAGTCCGCGAGTTCCAGGACGGACTCTCCCACGTTGGCGGCCTCCGTCGGGGAGAGAAGGGGATCCTGCATGGCCATGGCCTCTAAAGCACGTGGACCTGTGGCCCGAGCTTAACGATAGTCCAGTTTGCGTTCCGCCCGTGCCGGGTCTCCAGGACCCCGCCCCGGGCGCCATTAGACTGGGAGCATGCCGACCGGCTCGCTCTTCGCTGCATTCCTCATCCTGGGCCTCCCCAAGGCTCCGCACCCCACGGACCCCTGTGCCCGCCTCAGG
>JBGASS010000161.1:0-6247 GCA_044229555.1 Holophagaceae bacterium | reverse complement strand
ACCTGGCCCGGAAAGGCCCCCGCCGCATCCTGCTCCTGGACCGGGAGGACCACCCCGGGTTCTACGCGTCGGGCCACAACGCCGCCATCGCCCGCCAGCTCACGGGACGGCCTGAGCACACCGCGCTGACGGTGGAAGGCCGCCATGGGCTGGCTGACGCCGGCCTCCTGCAACCCGGCGGTGGGCTGCTGCTGGCGGTGGACGCCGGAGCGCTGGACCCCCTGGAGGCCGAGGCCGAGGCCTTCGGGGTCCTGGTCGAACGCGGCGAAGGGGGTGCATTGCCGGGTCTCCAAGCGGCCGCCCACCTCCGCATCCCCTCCGATGGCGTCATCGATGTCCACGGCCTGCTGGGCCACTGCGCCAACGGCGCGAGGGCGGCCGGCGTGACCCTCCGCTACGGCTGCGGCATTTCCGGGATGGAAGCGACCGAGGAAGGCTTCCAGATCCAGACCTCCGCCGGCCCCGTCGAGGCGGACCTGCTGGTGAACGCCGCGGGCGCCTGGGCCTCGGAACTGGGGGCCATGGCCGGCGGCCTCCGGATCGATCTGAAGCCCCTGCGCCGCCACCTGGCCTGGAGCGACGGGCCCTGGCCCGCGGAGGCGCCGTGGGCCTGGTGGGTGGACCGGCCCTTCTACCTGCGACCGGAGAGCGGCGGCGTCCTCATGTGCCCCTGCGACGAGACGGAGGTCAGCCCGCCGGGGGCGGGCCATCAGCCCGACACGGATCCCGCGGCCATGGAGCAGCTGGCCGCCTCCGTGCAGGAGCTGGCGCCGGACCTCGCCGACCACGGCCTCGCCCGGGCCTGGTCCGGCCTCCGCACCTTCGCCCCGGACCGGCGCTTCGTCCTCGGCTGGGATCCCGTCAATCCGCGGCTCTTCTGGGTCGCCGGGCTCGGCGGGCACGGCATGACGTCAGGCCTGGCGGTGGGCCGGCTCGCCGCATCCCTGATGGAGATGGACATCCTCCCGCGCCACCCCCTCAGCCCCGCGCGTTTCGCCAGGGGCTGAGGACGAGGGGCCTGGGGAGCTACCGGCCCTTCAGCTCGCTCGCCAGGTGCCCCGCGCCGTAGACCTTGTCCAAGGCCTCCAGGATGGCCCGGGCGTCCACGGCGATGCTGCGCTTGGTGCGGCCATCGTAGAAGTAGCGGCCCACCTGGGCCTCGATGTTGGAATCGAAGTTGAGGCCCACCAGCTCGCCCTTCGTGTTGACGACGGGGGAGCCGCTGTTGCCGCCGGTGGTGTCGCAGGCGTAGGCGAAGTTGAAGGGCGTCGCCGGGTCGAGCTTGGCCGCGGCGTCCTTCCACCGGGCCGGCAGGGCCCAGGCGCCGCCTTCAGCCTTCTCACCCTGTCCCCAGGCCCGGTCGTATAGCCCCGCGAAGGTGGTGAAGGGCTGCTGCTTCGTGCCGTTGGCGGGATAGGTGGCGATGGTCCCGTAGGTGAGGCGCAAGGTGAAGGTGGCGTCCGGGTACTGGGTCTTGCCGTAGGCCTTGAAGCGGGCCTCGGCGATGCGGCCGCCCATGTTGGTGTAGACGCCCTGGACCTCGTCCTCCATCTGCTTGCGCACCTTCCGGTTGAGGGGATCGAGCCGGCGCGCCAGCAGGATCATCGCGTCCGTGGATCCGGCCAGGGTCTTGGCCCCGCCCTCCATGAGCCGCTTGCGCTCGGCGGGATCCGCGAGCTTCGAGCCCCTCACCGCAGACTCGGCGGCTTCCCGGGGGGATTTCCCGCCCAGCATCGCCTTCACGAAGGGATGGGCCGCGCCCAGCTCGGCCCTGGCCTCCTCCAGGTTGGCGGCGAGGACCGCGGCCTCCACGCCGGCATCGAGGGGCCTGGGGCTCACCAGTCGCGTCTGGGTGGCCTTGAGATTCGCCGCCTTGAACTCGTTGAGGCGCTGCTCGTCGGGCCTGGCCATCTCCTCGGCGTAGCGCACCAGGGTCAGGGCGTGGCCCAGCAGGGCGGAATTGCGGGGCGCGACGAAGCTGCTCTCCTTCAGCAGCGCGGCCTCCCGCTTCACGGCGGCCTCGATCCGGGCCCAGGCCTGGCCCGCGCGGGCCCGGAGGGCCGGGTCCCGGGCGACCGAAGCCTGGAGCGCCTTCTCGTCGGCCTGGATGCGCTTCATGGCCTCCGCGTCCTTCAGGCCGGCGAGCCAGCCGTTCTGGCGCTTGAGGTTGTTCTCCAGGCCGCGGAGCTGGTCGCCCACCAGGCGGCGGGCCTCTTCGGAGGTCTTCCCATGGGCGGCGAGGGCGTCGCGGAGGCGCGCCATGCTCTTCAGGCGCAGGGGGATCTGACGGTCCCGGGCGTAGGCCATCTGGGCGTAGGTCTCCTGCCGCGCCGTGGCGGCGGGATTGCCGGAGGCGAAGACCAGGTCGCCGGCCCGCGCGCCTTCCGCGGCGACCTTCAGGAAGTGGGCGGGCTGGTAGGGCGCGCCGTTCTCGTAGACCCGGAAGAGGGTGAAGTCCAGGCTGTGGCGCGGCCAGGTGAAGTTGTCCCAGTCCCCGCCGAAGAAGGCGATGCCCTCCTCCGGCGCGCAGACGAGCCGCACATCCGTGAATTTCTTGTAGCGGTAGATCCAGTACTCGCCGCCCTGGTAGAGGGTGACGGGATTGCAGGTCAGGCCGGTGCGCTCGGACTCGGCCTTCTGGAGGCGGGCCAGCTCGTTCTCCCGGGCGGCGCGGGCGGCCTTGTCGTCCATGCCGGGCTTCACGGCGGCGTTCACCGCGGCCGTGACGTCCTGGAAGGACTCGAGCAGCAGCAGCTCGTAGCCGGGGATCCGGAGCTCCTCGGCGCGGGTCCTCGCCAGGAAGCCGTGCTTCACGAAGTCGCTGCCCTTGGCGCGACCTGCTGGATGGCGCCCATGCCCACGTGATGGTTGGTGAGCACCAGGCCCTCGGCGCTCTACGAAGGCGCCCGTGGCGCCGGCGCAGCGCAGGGGAGGCGCAGGTGGTCCAGGAAGGCGTCGCCGGGGTCAAATCCATAGGCCTTCCGGATCTTCGCCTTGGGCACGTTGTCGAAGGTCCACATGCCCTCGTCGGCCCGCAGGGCGGCGGCGAGGAGGGGCTCAGGGCGGCAGGCGCGAGGCGCGGGAATCCCGTGGCATCGAAAAGACCACGAAGGGAAGCGGGCAGCGGCCCGGTTCGGCTTCGTGGTCTCGGGGTGTTCCTGGATTCGGCCTACTTCCCGTTCAGCTCGTTGGCCAGGTGGTGGGCGTCATAGACCTTGGCCAGGGCCTCGGTGATGGCCCGGGCGTCCACGCTCACGGCGCGGTTGATCTTCTCGTCGTAGAAGTAGCGGCCCGGCAGGCTCTCGATGTTGCCGTCGAAGATGAGGCCCACCAGCTCGCCCTTCCGGTCCACCACCGGCGAACCCGAGTTGCCGCCGATGATGTCCATGGCGTGGACGAAGTTGAAGGGAGTGCTCATGTCCACGGCGCCCTTGCGGTCCAGCCAGCGCTGGGGCAGCGCCCAGGCGCCGCCCTCGGCCTTGTCGCCCCAGCCCCAGGCGCGGTCGAAGAGGCCGGCCATGGTGGTGAAGGGCTGGATCTTGGTGCCGTTGGCGGGGTAGGTCTCCACGGCGCCGTAGCTGAGGCGCAGGGAGAAGGTGGCGTCGGGGTAGTTCTCCTTGCCGTAGGCCTTGAAACGGGCCTTGGCGATGCGGCCGCCGTGCTCGGTGACGACGGAGGAGACCAGGTCTTCCTGCTTCTTGCGCAGGCCGCGGCCCAGGGGATCCAGCTTCTTGGCCAGCAGGATCATGGGGTCCCTGCTGGCGTCGATGGCCTTCTTGCCACCTTCCATCAGGGCCTTGCGGGTGGCTGCGTCCATGAGCTTGGAGCCCTCCACCGCCTCCTTGGCGACCTCGGCGGGCTTGCGGCCCCCCAGCATGGCCTTCACGAAGGGATGGTTGGCGCCCAGCTCCTCCAGGGATTCCTGGAGGCCGAAGGCGAAGGACGCGATCTCCAGGTCCTTGTTGAAGTTCCGGGGAGCCGTCCCCAGCTGGGTCTTGAGCCGCTTGAGGTTCACATCCTTGAACTCCGCCAGGCGCTTGTCGTCGGCCTTGGGCTCCTCGTCGGCGAGGCGCACCAGGTTCAGGGCGCCGCCCAGGAGCTGGCTGCCCCGGGTGTTCACGAAGGCGTTGTCCTTGGCCATCCCGCGGGCGACGGTCATGGCGGCGGCGATCTTGGCCCAGCTCTGGCCCGTGGTGGCGGCGAGGGCGGGATCCTTCTGGACCTTGGCCTGCAGCTCCTTCTCGGCCTTCTCGATGCGCGCCATGGCCTCGTTGTTCTTCAGGCCGCTCAGGTAGCCGGTGATGGCCTTCTGGCCGTTCTCCAGGCCGAAGATCTGGGAGTTGACCTGGCGGGCCTTCTCCGGATCCTGGGCGGCGAAGGCCTTCAGGAACTTGATCTGCCGCTCCAGGGCCGCGAGGCGCATGGGGAAGGCCACGTCCCGGGTCATCTTCATCTGGGCGGTGGTCTCGAGGCGGGCGGTGCTGCCGGGATGCCCCGTCACGAAGGTCAGGTCGCCGGCCTTCAGGCCGGTCTGGGTCCAGGCCAGGTGGTGGGCGGGGTTGTAGGGCTTGTCGTTCTCGTAGACCCGGAAGAGGGTGAAGTCCAGGTTGTGGCGGGGGTAGGTGAAGTTGTCGGGATCGCCGCCGAAGAAGGCGATCTGGCCCTCGGGGGCCATCACCAGGCGCACGTCCGTGTGCTTCTTGTAGCTGTAGATCCAGTACTCGCCGCCCTGGTAGAGGCTGACCACCTCGCTGGTCAGGCCGGTCTTCTCCTGGGTCTCCTTCTTGATCTTGTCCAGCTCGGTCTCGCGGGCCTTCTGGGCGTCCTTGTCGGTCTTGGCGCCCTGGGTGGCCTTCCCCACGCGCTCGGTGACGTTGTCCATCTGCATCAGCGTGTAGAGCTCGAGGCCGGGCACCTTGATCTCGGCGGCGCGGTCCTTGGCCACGAAGCCGTGCTTGATGTAGTCCTTCTCACCGGGGCCGGAGACCGACTGGGTCCAGCTGCGGCCCACGTGGTGGTTGGTGAGCACCAGGCCGTCCCTGCTGACGAAGGAGCCCGATCCGCCGGGAAAGCGCAGGGAGGCGAGGCGCACGTGGTCCAGCCACGCCTGGTCCGGGGCGAAGGCGTACTTGGCCTGCATCCTCTTGCTCGGCAGGTTGTCGAAAGTCCACATCCCCTCATCGGCGCGGAGGGCGCCGCCGGCGAGCAAGGCCGCGAGGACCGGGAGGACGAGACGGGAGGTTCGGGGCATGGGGGATCTCCTGGAAACGAACCGACCATCGTCTCACGAGGCCCGGTGAGCGTCCATGACGGGGATCAAGTTGACCGCCATCACCCCCGGCGGATGAAAGCATGAGATGCAGTCGCAGTTTCACTGAATCCGGAGGCCCATGTGAAGAAACCACTCCTGCTTCTGGCGGCGGCCACCGCGCTCCTGGCCCAGAACGCCCCGACCCGACCCGAGGGTATCTCCGACAACTCCTTCCTCGTGGAAGAGGCCTACAACCAGGAAAAGGGCATCGTCCAGCACATCTTCACCTGGCAGCGGTTCAAGGGGGGCGACGCCTGGCTGGGCACCTTCACCCAGGAGTGGCCCTTCGGCAGCCAGAGGCACCAGGTGAGCCTTACGGCGCCGTGGCAGCGGGTGCCCGGGGGCGGCGCGGGCCTGGGGGATCTCGGGCTGAACTACCGGCTGCAGGTGCTCGGCGGCGGGGACGAGGACCCCGTCAGCTTCTCGCCGCGCTTCTCCCTCCTCCTGCCCACGGGCTCGGAGCGGGAGGGCCGCGGCGCGGGCGCCCTCGGCTACCAGGTCAACCTGCCCCTCAGCCTCAATCTCGGCGCCCGGTGGGTGAACCATTGGAACCTCGGGGCGACCCGCGTTCCCGGGGCGAAGGACGGGGCGGGCGACCGGGCCGACCTGTCCGGCTGGAACGCCGGCGCCTGCCTCATATACAAGGCCCGCCCGGCCCTGCACCTGATGTTAGAGGCCGTCTACTCCGCCCAGGACCAGGTCGCGGGCCCGCGGCGCACCACCCGGACGAGCGCCGCCTTCCTGAATCCGGGCCTCCGGTGGGCCTTCAACTTCAGCAGCGGGCTCCAGATCGTCCCCGGCCTCGCCTACACCCATCGCATCGGCCCCAGCCGAGGGGACAACGCCGTCTTCCACAATCTCCGCTTGGACCATCCCTTCCGATGATCCGGCGGGGCGCCGCGATCAAGGCTTCCCTTCGGCCTCGAAGGCCCGGTC
>JBGASS010000160.1:0-5998 GCA_044229555.1 Holophagaceae bacterium | reverse complement strand
GGGCCTTCTTCGCGCCTTCCCCCTTCAGCTGGAGGATGGCGGTGAGGTAGACCCGCTTCTCCCGCAATTCCTCCCGCCCCACGGCCTGCTGGAAGGTGCCGTTCAACACGAAGAGCTTGGAGACGTCGTTCTCCGCCTTGGCGTCCTTGAAGGCGAGGTCCAGGGTGAGGGCCTTGAACTTGAGTCCCAGGCCGACGGTGTAGCCCTTCAGGACGCGCTGCTGGCCCGTGACGCGGTCCACGATGGGCTGGGGCTCCCGGAAGTAGCCGACCCGGAGGGGCAGGATGAGGGCGTCCCCGAGGAAGGCGATCCATTCCACGCCAGCCCGGAGATCCTTGGTGTCCGGCGTCTTCGAGGCCTTCAGGTAGTCGAAGAAGTTGGCGCCGTCGAGGGAGAGGTCCACCGCCGGCCCGCTGGCGTCCTTGGAGACGAAGCTGCCGCGCAGCACGGTGGAGGACCAGCGGGTGCGCACGGAATCCGCGGTGAGGGTCAGGCGGTCGTGGGGCTTCCATGCCAGCCCCAGCCCGATGGCGTCCGGCCAGGCGAGGTCCAGCTGGCCCTGCTGGGCGGGAAAGGTGACGGGGCGGTTCTCGTCGTCCAGGGCGGAGAAGGAGCCGTCGATGCGGTACTCGGCGCGGAAGCCCGAGCGGTAGGCCAGGCCGACGTTCAGCCGCTCCGAGCGCCAGAGGGCGCCGGCGTTGACGTTCACGCCGCGGAAGGCGTTCTTCTGCTGGATGTCCAGGAAGGCCGCCGAATCGGAAAAGCTCTGCCGGGAGGACAGGTCCCATTCCCCGCGCCAGAGGTTGATGGAGGCTCCAAGGAGGAGCCGGGGCGTCAGCTCCGTGCCCACACCGAGGGACCACACGTTGATGGCCCCGTCCTGGTTGACGGCGTTCGTCACCCGGCGCGTGGCGCCGAGGCCGGACGCGCGGAGGTCGAGGCTGCGCTCCGCCGCGAAGTTGAAGTCCACCACCCGCTGGTAGGCGAAGGTCACCACGACGGTGCGGCTGGCGGTGCGGAAGGGCAGGGTGGCGGAGAAGAAGAGGGGCGCGTAGCGGTTGTCCCTGGAGGACGTGTCGCTGAGCTCCTGGAGCCCCGACTTGAAGCCCCGGAAGGACTGCTGCCGGGACAGGGATTCGGTCACCACGGAGAACTCCGGCGCCAGCAGCTGGGCGAGTCCTGCGGGGTTGAAGGACACGGCGGTGGCGTCGTCCGCCAGGGCGAGGAAGGATCCGCCCAGGCCCACGGCCCGGGAGCCCGTCCCCTGGATGGTGAAGGCCGTGCGGGACTGTTCGGCGATGGTGGAGAAAAGGAAGTTGGTGCCGGCGGTCTGGGCTTGGGCCGCGGACGCGGCAAGGGCCAGGGCCAGGGCCAGGGGGGCGAGGCGGACGGAGCGCATGGGATCCTCGGGTTTGGGCCGTATGGTCTCCCCTCGGTGGACCGGAAGCAAGGCGTGAAAAAGCGCCCCGAAGGGCGCTTGGCGGGAAGAGGGGGACTTCAGTCCTTGTGCCCGCCTTCCGCCGCCCACTTCTCGAGCATGTCCGTCGTCACCGACTTCGGGCGCTCCAGGGGATACTGCAGGGCCCGGTCCCAGGTGAGGTTGGCCAGCACGCCGAGGGCGCGGCCCACGCCGAAGAGCACGGTGTAGAAGTCGTACTCCCGCAGCCCGTAGTGGTACTGGATCATGCCGCTGGCGGCGTCCACGTTGGGCCAGGGGTTCTTGGTCTTGCCCTGCTCGGCGAGGACCTTGGGGGCCACCTTGTAGATCATGGCCACCAGCTTGAAGACCGGATCGTCGGGGAGGTGCTTCTCGGCGAACGTGAACTGGGCCTCGTAGCGGGGGTCCGTGCGGCGCAGCACCGCGTGGCCGTAGCCGGGGATGACGTGGCCCTCGTTCAGCGTGTCCCACAGGGCGGCCCGGACGTTCTCCTCCGTGGGCTCGGCGCCGCTGAGCTTCTCCTGGAACTTCAGCACCCACTCCAGGACCTCCTGGTTGGCCAGCCCATGGAGGGGGCCGGCGAGGCCGTTGAGCCCCGCGGAGAAGGCGTAGTAGGCGTCGCTGAGGGCGGAGCCCACGAGGTGGGTGGTGTGGGCGCTGACGTTCCCGACCTCGTGATCCGAATGGATGATGAAGTACATGCGGGCCACGTCGTCGTAGGGCTTCTTGAAGCCCATCATGTGGGCGAAGTTGGCGCCGAAGTCGAGCTTGGGGTCGGGGCCGATGATGTCGCCGCCCTTGTACTTGTGGCGGTAGATGAAGGCCGCGATCTCCGGCAGCTTGGCGATGAGGTCCGTGGCGTCGTCGTACATGTACTCCCAGGCCCGGTCCTTCTTGAAGCCGTGGTGGTAGAAGTGGGTGAACTTGCTCTCCCGCTGCATGGCCAGCACCGCGGTGCTCAGCATGACCATGGGGTGCGTGTCCTTGGGCAGGGCCCGCAGCACGTCGAAGACGTAGGGCGGGACCTTGGCGCGGTACTTGAAGTCCGCCTCGATCTCGGCGATGTCCTCGGCGTTCGGCGCCTCGCCGGTGAGCAGGAAGTACCAGAAGGATTCCACCGTCGGGTACTCGCAGCCCGGCGCCGCGGGCAGGGCCGCGAAGGTTTCGGGGATGTTGAGGCCGCGCAGCCGGATGCCTTCGAGGGGGTCCAGGTAGCTGATGTCGGAGACCAGGCACTTGACGTCCCGGGCGCCGCCGAGCACCTGTCCGATGGTCACCTCGTCCACCACCACCTCCCCGAACTCCTTGTTCAGCCTTGCGGTGCGGGGTCGGTGCGCCTCGATCTTCTCCTTGAGCTTGTCCTTGAGCCTGGTCATGGATCCTCCTGTCCGAAAATCTCGAAACCCTACATATTAGCGCTTCCGGAGCTTCCTGCCGAGGCGGCCGAAACTCGAAGGACGGGCCCGTTACACTGGCGCGATGGAATCCGGACTCCCCCTGCTCATCCTGGCGGCCCGCGTCGACGGCGGCCTGCTGCTCATCGTGGCGGGCCTCTTCTTCGCCAGCATCCTCGCGCACCGCTACTGGCGCGCCAAGATCCGCCTCGAGGACGAGCTGGAGGCCTTCCGGCGCGATTCGGGCTTCACCCAGGCGAGGTACCGCGAGGCCTGGCGCAGGCTCGAGGCCGCCGCAGCCTTCGTGGACCGGAGCAATGGACTTGTGATTGAGGTCACCCGCGGCTGGGAGGCGGCGGGGCTGCCCGGGGCCGGCTCCCGGCTCCATTCCGGAGATGCGGCCCTGGAATCCGCCTGGAAGGCCCTGCCGCCCCCGGACGCGGAGGGTCACGCCGGGCCTCCCGTGGGAGTGGTCCTGCAGGGGCGGACCTTCACCGCCACGCCCCTGGAAGGGGCCAGTCTCGGCATCATCCTCCTGTCCCTGGATCCAGGGGGAAGCAGGCCGCCTCAGGAGCCCGCTCCGTGAAATCCCTCCTTCTCCGCGCAGGGCTGGCGGCCACGCTGCCCCTCGGCGCCCAGTCCGGCGAGCCCGCGACCCCCCGGCCCAACCGGGTGGCCTGGTTCGCGGTCTTTCCCGAACCGCTGCCGGAGGGCCGCAGCGCCCTGGCCCTGGAGGCCACCTCCCAGTACCTGCGTCCCGACCGCTGGGACAGCCGGGACGGCAAGACCACCGCCCGCCTCGACGGCGAGGAATGGCAGCTCACCGGCGACCTGGCCCGGGCCCTCGGCCCGGGGCGGCTGAACCTGCGCCTGCGGGTGGTGAACCGCAGCGGCGGCTTCGCGGACCAGGCTTTCGTCTCCTGGCACACGGCCTTCGGCATCCCCAACGGCGGCCGGGAGCTGGCGCCGAAGTTCCAGTTCCTCTATCACCTGGAGCGCAACGGCGTGGTGGTGGCGGATCTCCGGCACGCGAAGACCCAGCTGCTGGACGCGGACCTTGCCTACATCATCCCCTTCGGCGACGAGGCCTGCGGCGGCCGCGGCGGCCTCTCGCTGCAGCTGCCCAGCGGGAAGCGCGCGGATTTCTCCGGGAGCGGCGGCACCGACGGCCTGCTGGGCGCCATGGGCTGGAAACGCTGGGGGCGCCTGCGCGCCTTCCTGCAGCTGGAGCAGATCTTCCTCGGGGTTCCGGCCTCCAACCCCTACCGGGAGGTCCTGGCCCGCCGCCGCCTGGTCCGGGGCTGGGCCGGGATCGGGGTCCAGGGGGACGGTCCCGGGTTCCTGCGCGGCCTGGGCCTGGAGATCAGCCTCGCCGGCAGCGAGAGCCCCTACGGTGTGCAGATCGGCCGCATCGACCGGCCCGGCTGGCAGCAGCACTGGATCTTCACCCACCGGGCGCTGCCCCGCTGGCGCTTCGGCATCAGCGAGGAGGCGGGGACCTACACGGCCCCGGACATCACCGCCTTCGTGAGCGTCCGCTTCGGAAGCTGAGGCCTGGGGGCGGGGGGCTGTAAACTGGACGATTCACGGTCCGGAGTCCCCATGCAGCCCGACAATCCCTACCGCCAGGCGCGGCTGGACAAGCTTGCCAAGCTGAAGGCGCTGGGGATCGATGTCTGGCCGCGGAAGGCTGTGCGGGACCGGAGCATCGGGGAGCTGCGGGCGGCCTTCGACGCGAAGACCGCCGAGGAACTGGAGGGGTCGCCCGAGACGGTGTCGGTGATGGGCCGGGTGATGGCCTACCGGGACAGCGGCAAGACGGCCTTCCTGAACCTCATGGAAGGGGGCGTGCGCATCCAGGTCTACGCCCGGAAGGATTCGCTTTCGGAGGTCGAATGGGAAATCGTCCGGCTCCTGGACCTGGGGGACTTCCTTTCCGTCACGGGCACCATGATGCGCACCAAGACCGGGGAGCTGACGGTGAAGGCTTCGTCCGTGCAGTTCCTCACCAAGGCCATGCTGCCCCTGCCTGAGAAATGGCACGGCCTGCAGGACAAGGAGCTGCGCTACCGCCAGCGCTACCTGGATCTCGTGAGCAATCCGGAAGTGCTGGACACCTTCATGACCCGCTCGAAGATCCTCGCGGGCATCCGGCGCTTCATGGAAGAGGCGGGCTACCTCGAGGTGGAGACGCCCATGATGCAGCCCATCCCCGGCGGCGCGACGGCGCGGCCCTTCACGACCCACCACAACGCCCTGGACATGCCCCTCTACCTGCGCATCGCGCCGGAGCTGTACCTGAAGCGCCTCATCGTCGGCGGCTTCCCCAAGGTCTTCGAGATCAACCGCAACTTCCGCAACGAGGGCCTCAGCGTTCGCCACAATCCCGAATTCACCATGATGGAGTTCTACGCCGCCGGCGAGGACCTGCGGGACATGATGACGCTGACGGAGAACCTCTTCGAGGCGGTCGCGCGGGCCTGCGGCGGAGTCGAACGCCCCTGGGGCGAGCTGGCCATCAGCTACCAGGCGCCTTTCCGGAGGCTGACGCTGAAGGACGCCATCGCGGAGTACGGCGGCCTCGAGCGCCGCCTCTTGGAAGACGAAGGCTCCATCCGCCACTTCGCCAAGGCTGTGGGCATCGAAGACGTGGACACGAAGAGCGCCGGCGTACTGCTGGGGGACCTCTTCGAGCACCACGCCGAAAAGCAGCTCCTGCAGCCCACCTTCATCACCGACTATCCGATCGAATTGAGCCCCCTGACCAAGACCCTGCCGGGCAACGACATGTTCGTGGACCGCTTCGAGCTCTTCATCGGCGGCATGGAGCTGGCGAACGCCTACAGCGAGCTCAACGACCCCATGGAGCAGCTGGGCCGCTTCATGTCCCAGATGCAGGAGCGCGAAGCCGGCAACGACGAAGCCATGATGCTGGACCAGGACTTCATCAACGCCCTCGAGCACGGCTTCCCGCCCACGGGCGGCGAAGGCATCGGGATTGATCGCATGGTCATGCTGATGACCGACAGCGCCAGCATCCGGGACGTGATTTTGTTCCCGCTGATGCGGCCGGTGGCTGTGCGCCAGGACGACAACCTGCAGGCCGAAGGGGCGGAAGCCCACGAATCCTAGGCATCAAGGAATACATGACCGCCCCCGAAATCAC
>JBGASS010000159.1:0-6012 GCA_044229555.1 Holophagaceae bacterium | reverse complement strand
GGATGATGGCGAAGAACGGCGGCGTCCGGGCGGCCGCGGCCCCGGAGATGAAGGAGGAGAGCCTCTTCGAGTACCACCTCTACACCCTCGACCGGCCCACCACCCTCCAGGAGAACCAGACCAAGCAGGTGGCCCTCCTGGGCGCCGCGTCCATCCCCGTGCGCAAGGAATTCCTCCTCGCGGGCCAGAGCGCCTACTACACCAACTCCTTCGGCGACACCGGCGAGAAGCTGAAGATCGCCGTCTATGTGGAGTTCGACAACAAGGAAGCCTCGAACCTGGGCAAGCCCATGCCCAAGGGCATCGTCCGGGTCTACAAGAAGGACAGCGAGGGCCGCGCCCAGTTCATCGGCGAGGACAATGTGGATCACACGCCCAAGAACGAGCTGGTGCGCCTCAAGCTCGGCGACGCCTTCGACGTGACCGCCCGGCGCAAGCAGACCGACTTCAAGAAGATCGGCGGCAGCGGCCGCTACAACTACATCTACGACGCCGCCTTCCAGGTGGAGCTGAAGAACGCCAAGAAGGAGGCGGTCACCGTCACCGTCCTTGAGCCCGTCCCCGGCGACTGGGAGATGCTCAGCGAGAGCCATCCCCACGCCAAGGCCGCCAGCGGCACCGCGAAGTTCATGGTGCCCGTGCCCGCGGAGGGCAGCGCGACGCTGACGTACAGGGTGCGGGTGAAGTGGTGAGGGCCTAGCCGCCAATCCCCAGTCCACCCCCAACCAATGCCACACAACTGCCTGGGCATCGCCTGCCCAGAGGAGAACTCATGCACCTCGCCTTGCTCATTCCCGCCATCGTGGCCACCCTCGCCGCCGAGGAACCCCTGAAGCTGGAGGCCCCAATCCGCGCGGTGCGCGTGCATCCCGACGAGGCGTGGGTAACACGGGTCGGCACCATCCGGATCACCACTCCCGGGATCTACCGGTTCGCCATCCCTGATCTTCCCCCGGGCCTGACCCTCGCCGACCTCCGGATGCAGGCCAGGGGACCCGCCGGAACGCAGCTGGGGGAACTATCCATCAAGTCCGATCCCATGATCCTGAAGGAATCTCCCGAGGCTCGGAAGCTTCGGGCGGAGAGGGTTCCAGTGGAGGAGCGCCGGGTCCTGCTGGAAAGTTCGAAGGAGGCCCTCGAGGCCGCGAAAAAACTCCTGCAGAGCCTCGTGGAGACCCACGGAAGGGAGATCCAGCGGCGCCTGGGCTCAAACCTTCCGGCCGCCGGGTCTCCGTCCAGCCTGGCCAGCGTCCTCGAGACCCGGCGTGCAGAACTCTTCCGGAATGAATGCCGTCTCCAGACCGAAGAAGAAGATGTGAGGGTCGCCGAAAAACGCATCGAGGGCCTCGAAACCGAACTCCGGAACCGGCGCCGCCTGGCTCCCTCCACCGTGGTGGCCGAGGTGTCCATCTCCAAGGCCGGGGCTTTGGAACTCTCGCTGGCCCAGCGCACCCGGGACTGCAGCTGGTCTCCGGCCTACGAGGCGCGCCTCAGCCAGGATCGCCGCCGGTTGGAGCTGGTGCTCGTCGCCGCCATCCGGCAGTCCACCGGGGATGACTGGAAGGATGTCCGGCTGGAGATCGCCACCCAGCCGGCCGACACGCCCCTGGATGTACCGGATCCGAAGGGCCCCATCCAGCTTTCCTACCGAGAAGGGCCCCGCCCCGCCGCTGCCGGCGCCATGGGTTCCCAGGCCTTCCGCATGATCCCCGCCGAGATCTTCCCCTTGGAAGGTCCTCAGACCCTTCCCAGCGGCACCACCGACAACCGCTTCAAAGTGCTTTCCGCCGAACTCGCCCCCGATCCCCGGTTCCTGGCGGTGCCCCGTGAATCCAGCGAAGTGTTCATGGTCGCCCAGCTGCGGCCGGCTCCCCGCTTCCCCCTCTACCCCGGCGCAGGCGTGCAGCTGCTCGTGGGGAGCCAGCGCCTCGGCTCCCAGTCCCTCGCGATGCCCCGCCCCGGCGAGCCGCTGAGGTTGAGCTTCGGCGTGGTGCCAGGACTCAGCGCCAAGCTGCGCACCCTTGACAGCCGGCGTGGCGAAGCGGGCACCTTCCACAAGGAGAAGGAGTGGGTCTTCCAGGAACGGCTTGAACTCGGGAACGACACGGAGCAGGCCCTCGAAATCGAAGTGCAGGACCGAGTCGTGCAGTCCAGTACCGAAGCCGTGAAGGTCAGCCTCGGCCCAGCCACGACACCCGGGGCCAGGGACCTCCGACCCGGCCTCCGGGGGTGGGTCCTTCCAGTCCCAGCCAAGGCCAGTCGTTTCGTCGACGTGGAAACCATCGTTCGCGCGCCCCTCACCGGCCGCGTGACCAACGTGGGCGATCTTCGCCTGGAGGGCAACTGATGCGAATCCTGACCATTGCCGCGCTGCCATGCATTGCGCTTTCGCTCTGCGCGTCCGAGCTGGACGTCGCTGCGCCCATCCGGCGGGTGCGGATCCATCCCGATGAAGCCTGGGTCACGCGCGTGGGCCGGGTGACCTTCTCCGCCCCGGGGAGCCGGCGCGTCCGCATTGTGGGGCTTCCCGCCGGTCTCAAGCTTGAGGAGGTGCGCGTGAGCCTTCGGGGACCGGAGGGCACGCGCCTGGGGAACGTCTCCGTTTTCACCACGCCGTCAGACCTGGTCCAGAGCGAGGACCACCGGAAGCTGGAAGCCCGGAACCGCGAGCTAGGCCGGACCTCCTCCGACCTCTTTGCGCGCCAGATGGCCCTGGACGAGTCCCGCCAGTTCCTGGCGGAGCTCAAGGCGGAGGCCGGTGGGGACGGCGCGAACCGCCCCGCCTACGCCCCGCCGGCTCCCGCGGCCCTGTTGGAACTCATGCAGGAAGTCCAGGCCCGGCAGATCCTCGTCTCCCAGCAGAGCCACGCCTTGGGACGGGAGGCGAACCTCCTGTCCGAGGAGCAGGACCGGGTGGCCAAGGCCATGGAGCGGCTGAAGAACCAGTCCGAGCACGCCTCCTCGGGGGTGATCGTCGAAGTCGGTTGCGGCGGGAGCGGCGAGGTCCTGATCGACCTCCAGACCCGCACCCGGGAGGCCCGCTGGAAGCCCAGCTACGAGGCCCGCCTCAGCCAAGACCGGAAGGCCCTGGACCTGGCCTGCTACGCCGTCGTCAGCCAACTCACCGGCGAGGACTGGAAGGATGTCCAGGTGGAAATCGCCAACGCCCAGCCCAGCAAGGCCATCGATGCACCCGCCCCCCGCGCCACCGTGAACCTCGGTTACCGGACCGCGGAACCCGTGAACACGGGGCTTCGGGATGAGGTGATTGAACGCATGCCGGTGGGTCGGACGTTCAATGGCATCAGCCGACTGGCTCCGGGCGTGATCGCCGGAGGGATTTCCAGGGCCCCCGGACCCGGAGGAACGATCCAGGGAATCCTGCTCGACCCTTCCGGCAAGCCCCTTCCGGGTACCCTGGTCTCGGTCCGTTCCGCGACCCTGTCCGCCACCCGAACCATGCTGACGGATCGTGACGGGGCCTTCCGAATGCCCCTCCTGCCTACGGGCACCTATGGCGTGACGTTCACGCGGGACGGGTTCATGTCCATGTCGGTGAATGCTCTGGACGTCAATGAAGGCGAGGGCGTCAGCTTCGCCCAGGTCGTGCTGAAGCCGGCGTCGGGCGTGACGGTCGAGGTCGTGGCCTCGGCGATGATACGAGTCGAGGACGAGGAACCGCCGGCCCCGGCCCTGGAGTCGGCGCCTTCCCACATCGAGGACGTCGCTGGGCTCAGCCGCACCTACGCCCTGGAGGGAGGCAAGGACATCCCTTCGGATGCGCAGCCCCGCCGTTTCGCCGTCGCCTCCACGCACCTGGCTCCTGAGCTCCGACTGCGGGCCGTGCCCCGTCAATCCCCTGAGGTTTTCATCCTCGCCTCCATCCGCCCGGATGCCATGTTCCCCTGGTTCCCAGGCGCCCCGGTGGCCGTGTTCAGGGCCGGCGAGCGCCTGGGCCAGTTGGCCCTTCCATCCCGCAGCCCTAGCGGGCCTGCACGGTTCGGCTTCGGCCCGCTGCCGGGCCTCCGGATGTCGAGGGAGATCCTCGAGGCGCGTACGGAACCCGCCGGTCCTTTCTCCCGGGACCGGGCCTGGGTACTCCATACCCGCACCGCCTTCGTGAACGAAGGCGATGAGGCCCTGGACATCGAGGTCCTGGATCCGGCCCTGAGGACAACCTTCAACCGCATCCAGATCGAGCCCCAGAAGGGGTCGACCCCCGTGGAGGAATCCAGGACCGGCATCCGGACCTGGACCATCCACCTCGGATCCAAGGGCAGCGCCGAGATCCTCGACCACCTGCGGATCCGCGCGCCCAGGGAAGGCCACATCCCCGAGCTCGGGGCCCTCGGTCTCCCGGACACGGACTGATCCGAACTCAGGAGGCCAGGTCCCCCGGGCCGACGTCCCCGTCCTCCTTCCATTCAGGCGGGGGCGAAAACCGCTCCTCATCCGCTCATCCTCACCAAGGAGAACCCATGCGCACCGCCCTGCTCCTTCCTGCCCTCGTGGCCACCCTCGCCGCCGCCGAGCCCATGGCGCTGGAAGCCCCCATCCGCTCCGTCCGCGTCCATCCCGACGAGGCCTGGGTCACGCGCCTGGGCACCCTGCGTCTGCCGGCGGGGGGCCACCACCGCCTCAAGCTGGGCCAGCTCCCCGGCGGCCTCGTCCTCGACGACCTGCGCATCCAGGCCAAGGGTCCCGAAGGCACGCGCCTCGGGGAAATCCTGGTGGGCCCGGACCGGCATATCGTGCCGGAGACCGCCGAATCACGGTCCCTCCTGGCACGGCTGGAAAGCCTACACGCGCGCAAGGCCGCCCTGGAGGCCATGCAGGACGCGAACCAGAAGGCCGCCGCATTCCTGGAGTCCTTCCAGAACCAGCAGCGCAATGGTGAGGGGAAGGCCCTGCCCACGGGCTCCGCCCTTATCGAACTGACCCGGGGCATGGAGTCTCGCTACGCGGAGCTGGCCGCCCAGGCCCAGGCCCGGGGCCGGGAGCTGGAGAAGCTGCAGAAGGAGACGGGAGCCCTGGAGGCGGAGTGGCAGAAGCTGCGGGGCAAGCTGGACACCAACCCCAATCCAAGCGCCGTGACCGTGGAGCTGGAGGCGGCCCAGGGCGGCGAGGTGGAGCTGGAGGTGAGCTACCGCACCCGCCAGGCCCGCTGGAAGCCAAGCTACGAGGCCCGCCTCGCCCCGGACGGGAAGCGCTTGGAGCTGGTTCTCTTCGCCGCCGTCACCCAGGCCAGCGGCGAGGGCTGGGAGGGCGTGCGCATGGAGCTGAGCAACAGCACCCCCAGCAAGGTGCAGGAGATGCCGAAGTTCACCACCTTCCCCAGGCTGGGGTGGACGGCGCCGGCCATGCCCTTCATCACCGCCGGCATGCCCGGCGCGACGGTGGAGGTGATCGCCACGAGCTCGCAGATCGACACGACAAGCGTCAGCTCCGGAATGACCATCTCCACCCTGCGAACCACGCCCTACGCGCCGCCACAGCCCAAGCCCCAGCCGGTCCTGGAGCCCGCGGCCGCGACTTTGGAGGAGGCCACGGGCCTCGCGAAGACCTGGCTTCTGGAAGGCGGCAAGGACGTGCCCTCTGACGGGGACGCCCACCGCTTCCGGGTGGCGGCCCAGGAGGTCGCGCCCACCCTGCATGTGGTGGTGGCGCCCCGCCTGGATCCCACCGCCTACCAAGTGGTGCGCTTCGAGGCCCCCACGAAGGTGCCCCTCTTCGCTGGCGCGCCCATCCTGCGCTTCGTGGGCTCCCAGCGCATGGGCCAGGGGGACTTCGCCTTCCCGGCGGCGGGCCTGCCCTTCGAGCTGAGCTTTGGCCCCTACCAGGGCCTGCGGGCCGGCCTCCAGCGCCTGGGGGAGCAGCGCCCCTTCAAGATCTCCAAGCTGGTGGGCGTGCGCACCGCGGAGCAGGGCGTCACGAAGACCGAGACCCGCGAGGAGATCGCCACCCGAGCCCCCGAGCGCCTCTGGCAACTCGACGAGCGCATCACACTCGCCA
>JBGASS010000158.1:0-6021 GCA_044229555.1 Holophagaceae bacterium | reverse complement strand
CGCGGGGGCGAGGTGGATGACCGGGATGTCCAGGTCCCAGGCCGCGCCCTTCGCCGAGATGCTGATGACCAGGGCCGCGTAGGGGTCCCCCAAGGAGCGGGCGAGCTGGATGTCGGCCTGGGCCTCCACCGCGTCGCTGCAGCCCTCCGCCCGGGCGTTCCAGCGGCGCAGGGCGTCCAGCCAGCCCGTCGAGTCCCGGCCTTCCCCGGCCACCAGGACCCGCAGGCCCTTCAGGTCCACTTCCGGCGCCTCGTCCTGCAGGTGGGGCTCCACCACCGGCAGCTCGAAGAAGAAGACCGAGCCGCGGCCCTCCTCGCTTTCCGCCTGGAGGTGGCCGCCCATGAGCTCCACCAGCTGGCGGGTGATGGCGAGGCCCAGGCCCGAACCGCCGAACTTGCGGGTGGTGGAGGTGTCCGCCTGGGTGAACTTCTCGAAGAGGCGGGGCAGCGCCTCCCGGGCGATGCCGATGCCCGTGTCCTCCACCTTGGCGTAGAGGCGGGTGGCGCCACCCCGCAGGTCCAGGGCCAGGGCGACCACCACGCCGCCCCGGGACGTGAACTTGACGGCGTTGCCCGCCAGGTTCATGAGCACCTGGCGGAAGCGGAGGGGGTCCCCGGTCATGCGCTGGGGGAGGGCCGGATCGAGGCGCACCTCCAGGGTGAGCCCCTTCGCCTTCGCCTGGGGCCCGAGGATCTCCGCGACTTCGCTGGCCACGGCCCCGGGGCTGAAGGGCACCGCCTCCAGGTCCAGCTGCCCCGCCTCGATCTTGGAGATGTCCAGGATGTCGTTGAGGAGGGTCAGCAGGCCCTGGGCCGCGGTGCCCACGGTGTCCGCCAGCTCCTTCTGGTCCTCGTCCAGCCTCGACTGCTGGAGCAGGTAGTTCATCCCGATGATGGCGTTCATGGGGGTGCGGATCTCGTGGCTCATCACTGCGAGGAATTCGCTCTTGGCCCGGGAGGCGGCCTCCGCGGCCTCCTTGGCCTTCACCAGCTCCGCTTCCGACCCCTTGCGGGTGGTGATGTCGCCGATGGAGCCGGCGATGCGGGTGGCGCGCTTCGCGGGGTTCCAGGTGGCCTGGCCCCGGGCCCGGAACCAGCGCCAGCTGTTCTGGACGCTCCGCATGCGGAATTCCATGTCGAGGCTCGCCAGCCCCTTCACGTGGGCGGTGATGCCCGCGATCACCCGCTCCAGGTCCGCGGGATGCACCCACCCGGACCAGCCCCGGAGGTCCGGGGGGAACTCCTCCGGAGCCATGCCCAGCATGGCCTTCAGCCGGTCGCTGAAGTAGAGGGCGCCGGTCTCCAGGTTGATGTCGTAGATGCCCTCGTTGGAGCCTTCCGCCACGAGGGCGTAGCGCGCTTCGCTCTCCCGCAGGGCCTCCTCCGCCTGCTTCTGCCGCGTCAGGTCCCGGATGGAGGCCACCCGCATGGGCTTGCCCAGGTACATCACGGTCTTGCCCCGGATCTCCGCCGGGTACCGCACGCCGTCCTTCCGCACCGCCATGACCTCGTAGGGCTCCTCCGTCCCGCTGCGGATCATCTCGAGGATCTTCGGGCGGTCCTCGGGCACGGCGAAGCCCAGGGCCGGCAAGCCGATGAGCTCCTCCCGGGAGCCGCCCCACATCCGCGCGAGGGTCTGGTTCGCGTCCACCAGGATCCCGTTGTCGTTCACCAGCACGGCGTCGGACGTCCCCTCGCTGAGGGCGCGGAAGCGGTCCTCGCTCTCCATCAGCTCCCGCTCGTGGCGGTGCTGCTCCGTGAGGTCGTAGAGGGCCGTGAGGGTGGCGGGCCGGCCCTGGAAGGTGATGAGGCGGGAGGAGAGGGAGATGGGCCTCAGACCCCCGGGGGTGCGGACGTTGATCAAGTGCCCGTCGATGGCGCCCTTCGCGAAGAGGGCCTCCATGATGGCGACCCGGTCCTCGTCCTTCTCGTAGAAGTCGAGGGACTTCCCGCCGATGATCCGCTCCCGGGGCACCCCCAGCATGGCGGCGAGCTGCTCGTTGGCGAAGAGCACTTCGGACACCGTGTAGTCGATGATCACCAGGGGCACCGCCATGGTCTCCGCCACCACCCGGAAGCGGTCCTCGATCTCCCCCGCGTCCCGCCGCGCCAGGTTGCGTTCGCTGAGCACCGCGCAGAGCAGCAGCGAGGTGAGGGCCAGCATGTCCAGGAAGGTGCGCAGCAGCAGCATGGAAGGGCTGTCCACCCCCACCACCAGGGGGCCGAGGCGGTGGATGGTCGCGGGGATCACGAAGGCGGCCACCAGGGCCACCGCGAGGACGCCGCCCCGCTGGCCGAAGCGGAGCCCCGCCCACAACACCAGCGGGAAGACCAGGAAGGGCAGCGGAATGTCCCGGCCCGGGAAGCCCAGGCCGTGGCCGAAGATGACCCAGCAGAGGAGGGAGAGGATCGCGGCCAGGGCCGCGGCCTCCAGCCCCTTCAAGGAGCTCGGCCGGGGCCAGGGGCGGGCCAGCAGCAGCAGGAAGGGCGTCACCAGCAGGGTGCTGGTGAACTCCCCCAGCCACCAGCGCCCGAAGAAGGGCCAGAAGGCGGCCTTGGGCAGCAGGCCCGAGGCGAGGATGCAGGCGGGGCCGATGAGGGCGCCGAGGGTGGTGGCGAGGATGCCCCCGGCCCCGACCAGGATGAGCACGTCGCGCACGCGTTCCATGTCCGGCCTGAACTTCAGCCGTTCCAGCAGCCAGGCGCCCAGCAGGGCGCCGAGGGTATTGGCGACGGCCACGCCCACGCCCACGGGGATCTGATGGGCCGTCTGGGGATTGAAGTACAGGAAGGTGGCGAGGCCCCCGAGGAAGACTCCGGGCCAGAGCCGGCGGCCCCCGAGCACGAGGGCGGCCAGGGCCAGGCCCTTGGGGATCCAGAAGGCCGTGTCCCGGCTTCCGGGGAAGGCCATGAAGTAGCTCAGCTTCGCCGCGAAGGGATAGATCGCCGCAAGCAGCAGGATTCCGAGGAGGGTCTTCGCGGCTCGAACGTTCATGGAAAGGTTGGTCGAATCTTAGCCGCCCGGAAGGGCCAGCGCCCGCGCCAAGGCCGGAAGGATTTGGGCGGGCGCCTCCAGGCGGCGGAGGCTGGCCTCCATCCGCCGGAGGTAGAGGTCCAGCAGGGCTTCGGAGGGCGCCACGAAGGCGGCCCGGTCCCAGTCGAGGCAGCGGAGCCGGCCATCCTCCCCGAGGTGCACGTTGGTGGCGTTGAGGTCCGGGGCCCGCAGCCCCCAGCGGGCCAGGGAACGCAGCGCCAGGGCGAGGGCCGGCAGAACTTCCGGATCCTCCGTCCAGGCCCCCGGCCAGGGCCTTCCAGGGACGAAGCGGGACAGGTAGACGCCCTCGCAGCCCGCGGGCCGGCGGCGCCAGGCGCAGCCCAGGGGCTCCACCGTGGGGAAGCCGGCCTCCCAGAGGGCGCGGTGGACGCACAGCTCCTTCTCGAAGCGCCGCGGGCTCGCGTAGAGCCTGGGGTTGACCCGCCGCAGGAGGCCGCCCCGCCGGTAGGGACGGAGGACGACATCACCGGCGCGGGCCACGCCGCCGCGGCCGAAGGCTCCGCCCAGGGGGACCGCCTCGCCGAGAAGGCGGAGCCCTTCCGGGGCCACCAGGAGCCAGCCTCCGCCCAGCCCCGGAAGGTCCACCTCCATCGGCGAGCACAGGGGGGGCAGCGGCAGGCGAGGCTCGTAGGGCCAGGAGGCGGGGAGGTCCGGGATGGTCTGGGTGCGCATGGCGGCGGCGTGCTTCCTCAGCTTGGCCTGCCTCGCGGCGGACCGCAAAGCCGAGCCCTCGCGGGAGCACCCTGCCGCCAGGGCGGGTCCCCCGCGGCCCGCTTCCTGGCGAGCCTTCCCCGACAGCCGAGCGGCCTTCGCGCGGTGGAATCCCTGGGTGCATGGGGGGGGTGAAGCGGAACTCTACCGCGGATCCGGAAGGCGGGACAAGTGCGGCCTCGCGGACTCCGCCGCCCGCTTCGAGGAAAAAGTGAAAAAGCCCGGCTGGAAGGTCGCTTTCGGCGTGCGGGACGGCGGACATGACTGGGCCTCCCGGGCGCCGGAATTCCAGCGGCTCACGCCGAGGCTTTCCGGACTGGCGGTGCTCGTCCCCTGATGCACCCAGAACGCAGCACTCCGGAAAGCCGCTGAGTCCCTTGAGCTTTTCCGGCGCCGTCCCCGAGCTCTCCGCAAGGCCTGCGGAAAACTCGGCGAAGGCCTTGAGGATCAAGGCTCCGGCTCCGCGGATCCCGTGGCGGCGCCCGTCGGCCTTTGGCTGAACGGCCCGCGGAGGCTCGCGTATCCTGGACCCGTGCCGACCGAGGAACCCCTGCAATCCGAGCTGCTGCGGCGATGGGACGAAGCCCTCGCCGGCCCGCCGGATCAGATGTTGGAACACCTGATTCGCGACCTCGAGAAGGAGGGCCTCCTCGAGGAGGCCTGGTCCCGTTTCCGGAGATCGACCTGCCATCGCAAGGCCGCCTGGGCGGTCTTGCGCAGGCGTCTGGACGTGCGCGCCGGAGTCGCGCGCGCGCGCCGGCAGCAGCGGGAGCAGCTGGACGCCCAGCGCTGCCAGCTCCGGATCCGCTACGCCCGGGGGCCGGCCCTGAAGGACCTGCACCCCGGCGCCTTCCATGCCCTCCTGCTGGCGACGCTCCAGGCGGCGGGGGTGGACCTGGCCATGAGCCTCGAGAAATCCCCGAGGCCCCTCCTGGCCATGGGGCATCCCCTGCCCCTGGGCGCCACGGGCCTGGGCGAATGGGCGGACGCCACCGTCAACCAGGCGCCGCGGGACGCCTGGCTGGCGGTCGCCAACGGGGCCGCCCCGGAAGGCCTCGCGCTCCTGGAAGCCGTCCCGCTCCCGCCCTACGCCCAGTCGGCCCTCGAGCTCAGCCGCGCCTCCCACTGGTTCTGGCCCTGGCCCGGCGGCGGGCGCGCGGAGGCGGAAGCGCGCACGGCCGGCTTCCTGGCGGCGGACGCCTTCGAGATCGAGAAGGGCGGCAAGGTGGGCGGACAGAAGACCGTCAAGCGGGTGGACGTGCGGAACCTCGTGGAGTCCATGGCCTGGGAGGCGGGCGGCCTCGCCTTCACCACCCGCATCCTTCACGGCGAGGCCCTCAACCCCGCCCGGCTCCTGGCGGGCATCCTCGGCGTCGAAGCCGCCGCCATCACGGACCTCGAGCGGCGCTCCGTGGAGCTCGCCCCGGATCCCAGGCTCCAGCAGCAAGACCGCTTCGCCCCCAAGCTCAAGAACATCTACGAGGACGCCGTGCTCCTCGGCGCCGGCGGCAACATCACCCTCGTCGACGAGGACGACGACGAACCCCTGGTGCTGGGGGACCGGGAGTAGACAGGCCAGGGCGGAGAGCGCATCGTCGGGGCCATCCCCAGGAGCGCCCCATGGAACCCTTCCTTCCCCTCGCCTTCCTCCAGCCACGGGATGCGGACGCCGCGGCCGCCGCCGGCATGCTGGCCGGCTTCGCTTGCGTCTACATCGTCGTCCTGGTGGTGATCACCGCCTTCTTCATCTTTTGCCTCTGGAGGATCTTCGCGAAGGCGGGCTATTCCGGCGCCATGGCGTTCATCGCCCTCATCCCTGGGCTCGGACCCCTGATCTGCCTCTGCATTCTCGCCTTCGGCAGCTGGCCAGTCCTGCGTGACCGCTGACGCTCAGGCGCTGGCTTCCTTGGAAATGCTGAGCAGCAGCCCGAGGCAGATGAGGCTGGCGATGAGGCTGGTGGGGCCGTAGCTGATGAAGGGCAGCGGGATGCCCTTGTTGGGCGCGATGGAGAGGACCACGCTCATGTTCATGAGGGCCTGCAGCACCAGCAGGAGGGTGAAGCCCATGGCGGCGAGGCGGAGGAAGGGGTCCCGCACGCGGCGGGCGATGCGGTAGCCGCGCCAGAACACGAGGCAGAAGAGGGCGAGCACGATCACCGTGCCGATGAGCCCCGTCTCCTCGGCGATCACCGCGAAGATGAAATCGTTGTGGGCTTCCGGCAGGAAGAAGAGCTTCTGGCGCCCCGCCCCCATGCC
>JBGASS010000157.1:0-6217 GCA_044229555.1 Holophagaceae bacterium | reverse complement strand
CCTGTCCGCCCGGATGAAGCCCCATCGCAGCTGGTCCCTCCCTTCCTGGATGGACCTGTCCAGGCTGCGGAAGGCGGCTTCCCTGCTGGACGCCCCGGACTTGCGGGTCCCGAGCGGGCCTTCGATGGGACCCGCCCGGCAGGGGATTCTCGGGAGCTGGTCCCGCCGCCTCTGGTGGAGATCCTGGGGAGGGGTGCTGGCGACGCTCCTGCTGCTCCACCTCCTGATCGAATACTCCAGCGTGGCCGGTGATTTCTCGGCCAGCCACCGCTCGCTCTGGGAGTTCTTCGCCTACTGGTTCTGGCGCCTGCCGAGCTTCCTGACCATCGCCCTGCCCATCAGCTTCATGCTCGGCACCGTCTTCGCCCTTTCCACGGCCACCCTGTCCAACGAATGGGTGGCCCTCCGGACGGGGGGAGTCAGCCTGGGGCAGTGGATCTGGCGGGCGCGGGGCGCCTGGCTCTCCGTCCTGGCCCTCACGCTGTTCATCCAGCACTTCGCCATCCCGGCGGGAGAGGTGCGGGTCCGCGCCATCCAGCAGCGGCTGTTCAAACGGCCAGTCCGGCCCTCCGACGCGAGCACCTGGCAGTATCTCGGTTCCACCGGGGTGCTCTGGTACATGGAACCCGGCGTGCGGTGGGGCTTTCCGCTGAAAAGCCCCGGCGAGGCTCCCGCCCTCCTCGTCTGGAGGCCTGGGGACGGCCACAGCCAGGGCCTGCCCTGGGACGGGTTCGGCCTCCGGCAGGGGCCCGAGACGGGCCGGCTCTTCCCCGACGCCTCCCTCATGGGAACGCCGGTGGTCGAGGAGAATTCCACCTTGGACCTGATGCGCTGGCAGCGATGGGCCTATGAACCCACGCGGGCCACCCACCTGTGGGCCCGCTTCCTCGGCTGGCTGGCGGGGCCCTGCCTGGTCCTGGCGGTCCTTCCCAGAGCCTTTCCCAACCCCCGGGCCGGACGGGGAAGCGCCCTGGCCTTCTCGCTGATCGGCGGCCTGCTGTTCCTGGCTCCAGCTCCTCTTCAACGGGCGCCAGGCCGGAGATCCCGGCGGTCTGGGGGATCCTCGGCCCCCTCCTGCTGGCCGCGGCCGCGGGGGCCACCCAGCTCCGGCACCGCGGACCTGATCCTTCGCTGGCCGGCCCGCACCCCGGCGATAGACTGGAAGGCTATGGCCAGGAAGGGCGCCCACCCCGGATCCGCAAGGCTACCACGTCGCGGAGGCGCCGCCTCCAGGTGGGCTGCTGGTGGACGTGGACGCCCCCGCCCTGGCTGACTGGGCCCGGATCGACATCCCAGCCCAGCGGCTGATGCTGCTGGGGAGCGACTGGCCCCTGGCCTGGCCCCACGTGCTGGGGCTGATCCTGCCCTTCGTCGCCACGGTCTGGGGCATCGCGCTCCTCACCTATTTCAAGGGCAGGGTCTTTTGCGGCTGGGCCTGCCCCTACGGCAGCGCGGTGGAGCTGTTCGACGGGCTGCGCACCGCGCTGGCCGGGGGCTCGAACCGGAAGGTCTCGGCCTGGATGAAGCGCTCCTGGCTGCATCGCCTCGTCCTCCGGGGCGGCGCCTGGATCACCCTGCTGGGGGCGCCGGCTCTGCTCGCCCTCAGCCTGGCCGCGTACCTCTACCCGCCGGAGAGCATCCTGGCAGCCCTTTCGGTCCCGCCCGGCCAGGGGGGCGAGGCCCAGACCGCCCTCTTCGTCTGGATCGCCCTGGTGGCGGTGATCTCATGGCTGGCGGGATTCCTGGTGCGGTTCCACTTCTGCCGGATGGTCTGCATCTACGGCATGGGGCAGGCCATGGTGGCCTCGACGGCGGAGGACGCGAAGATCCTCCGTCCCCGCTTCGAGGCCCCGGGCCTCGAGGCCTGCGGCGGCTGCCAGGCCTGCCTGAAGGCGTGCTGCGTGGAGCTGGATCCGCGGGGGCCCCGGCTGGTCCTCGGCTTCTCCAGCGGCTGCTTCAACTGCGGCGACTGCGTGGACGTGTGCGCCGTGGTCCAGGGGCACAAGGGCGAGGACGCCCTCCTCAGCTTCGAGGGCCGCTGACGTGGCCGGCCGGCTGCTCGACCGCGCCCTCCGGGAATTGCGGGACCGCCCGGGCCTGGAACCCGGGGTCCGCATCGTGGCCGCCATGAGCGGCGGGGTGGACAGCTCCGTGATGGCCGCCCTGCTGCACCGCGCGGGCTTCGAGGTCCTCGGCGTCTCCATGCAGCTCTTCGACAAGGCCCGGCGGCCGGGTGGCCGGGACGCCGAGGGCCGCTGCTGCACCCTCGACGACTTCCAGGACGCCCGTAGGGTGGCCTTCGAGTCGGGCTTCCCCCACTACGTAGTGGACTTCCTGGAAATCGTCCGCGATGAGGATCGAAGCCTTCATCGAAGGCTACCTGGCGGGCGAGACGCCGAGCCCCTGCATCCGCTGCAACCAGCACCTGAAGTTCCGCACGCTCCTGGAACGGGCGGAGGCCCTGGGCGCGCCCTTCGTGGCGACAGGTCACTACGCCCGCATCAGCCGCGATGCGGAGGGCTTCCACCTGCGTAAGGCTTCGGATCCGGCCAAGGACCAGTCCTATTTCCTCTTCAGCCACAGCCAGGAAACCCTGGCGCGGACCCTCTTCCCTCGAGTCCTTCACCAAGGAGGAGGTGCGGGGCCTGGGCCGGGAGCTGGGCCTGCACCTGTCGGAGAAGGCCGAAAGCCAGGAGATCTGCTTCGTCACCGAGGGCCGCTACGACGCCTTCATCGAGGCGGAAGGGCGCGACCCCGGCGCGGCAGCGGAGAGATCCGCCACGTGGACGGACGCCCGATGGGCCGCCACGAGGGGTACTGGCGCTACACCGTGGGCCAGCGCCGGGGGCTCGGGATCGCCCATGGGGAGCCCCCTCTACGTGGTGAGGACGGAGGCCCGGGACAACCGGGTCTGGGTGGGGCCCGAGGCCGCCCTCCTCCGTTCGGAATGCGTCGCCCGGGAGGTGACCTGGTGCGGGGCGGAGCCGCAAGGCCCCCTGTCCTGCGGCGCCCGGATCCGCAGCCGCGGGCTGGAGGCCGAGGCGCTGGTGATCCGCTCGGGCCGGGCCGGGTGAAGGTCGCCTTCTTCGAAGCCCAGCGGGCCGTCACGCCCGGCCAGGCCGTGGTCTTCTACTCCGGGACGAGGTGCTCGGCGGCGGCTGGATCGAGTCGGCCTGAGCGGTCTCGGCGGCCTCCTTCCTGCGGCCTTCCATCTGCTCCACCAGCTGCTCGGCGGAGAACTCCTTCGTCTCGAACATGGCGGAGGGAATCATCTTCATGGTCGCGGGCGGGTCCAAGGGCTGTTTGGGATCGGGCATGGGGACACCGGGTGGGGGGAATCCAAGTTCCAGCCTCCGCGAGGCGGTCCGATTCCGGCCAGGGGCCCCCGTGCGGGGCTGCTGTTCGAGGCGCCGATCGCACCGAACCGATGAATGGCAGATTTGTAGTCTGCGGCCTTACCACTTGGCTACGGCGCCGGTCAGGATTGCTGGGGCTACATGTTCAACAGTTTTGCCGCGCGTTCGCGGCCGGGGTCTGGAGCGGGTGAAGGGATTTGAACCTCGACTTTCCAACCTTGGCAAGGTTGCACTCTACCACTGAGTTACACCCGCGTGAGAAGTGAGGATAGCACGGCGCCGGGGCCCGCTCTAACGGCCTTTTCCCGCACAGGGCACACCCCGAAGAGCTGAGCTGGTACACCGGAGAGTCGCTCCATGGCCAGGAGGAGAAGTGAGGATACCATGCGCCCGCAGCGCTCGCATTCCAGGTGGTGGTGGTGGTCCGCGCTGAGGCAGCGGATGAAGCGCAGGACCTGGTCCTTGCCAAGGATGCCCTCGGCCCAGCCCTCCTGGGCGAAGCGCTCGAGGTTGCGGTAGACCGTGGGCAGGCCGCTGTTCTTGCCGTCCATGCGATGCCAGACCTCCTCGGCGCTGAGGGGCCGGTCGGATTCGTTCAGCACCCGCAGGATGGCCTCCCGCTGGGGTGTCTGGCGCATGCCCGCGGCGCGCAGGGAGGGGCTCAGGGCTCTGGGGGAGACGCGGTCGGCCATGCCCCAGGATGACAAGGCTGGCGGATTCCGCGAAGGGGCGCGTTGAGTCATCCTTCCTCGATGCTCCGCGCGAACCTGGAACCCCTGCCGTCGACCTCGCCGTCGCCGATCTTCCTGCCCCTGGCCTTCCGGTTCGCGGCCAGCTCGGGGCTGCTCATCCTGCACGTCGCCTTCCCTCCCGAGGCCCACGAGGCCATCCAGGGCGAGGCCTTCTACCTGGTCTGCCTCGCGGCCTTCCTCTGCGAAAGCGCGTGGGAGATGACCCGCAACCTGGGCGCGGGCGTGAAGGCCTTCTCGGCGCCCTCCCTGCCTTGGATCCGCTGGAACCTCGCCCTGGACCTCCTCCTGGTGACACTGCTCATCGCCTTCCAGGGCGTGGACCAGGAACGCTTCGTCACCCTCTACATCTTTCCGGTGCTGGCCGCCGCCTTCTACCTGAGCACCACCGAGATCATCGCCATGGGGGCCCTGGCCATCAGCGCCCACGGGACGAGCCTGCTGCTCTTCTCTTCGGGGCTCCTGCCGGCCTTCGGCCACTCGGCGATCCAGGAGGCTGACTGGGTGGAGCGGTGGCGGCTCCTGGCCCTCTCGGCCCTCCAGGTGCTGCCCGCCACCCTCGTGGTGGTGGTGATCCGGAAATACCTGGAACAGCTCCGCAGCAACCTGGCGGCCTCCGAGGAGGCGGCGCTGGACTTGACGGTGCTCTACGGCCGCGTCGTGGACTCCATGTTCTCCGGCCTCATCACCACGGATCTGGACGGACAGATCACGTCCGCCAATCCCGCTGCGGAGCAGATCCTCCACCGCGCCCTGGAGCAAGGCTACGCCGTGGAGGAGGTGCTGCCGGTGGACGTGGCCCGCATCGAGAGCAGCGGACGGGACCATCGCTTCGAGGCCCGTTTCCTCACCCCCGAGGGCGAGATCCGCACCTTCGGCGGCAACGTGGCGCCCCTCAAGGCCTCCGACGGCCAGCAGACCGGGCACCTCATCCTCTTCCAGGACCTGACGGAACTGAAAGCGCTGGAACAGCGCACCCGGATCAGCGAGCGCCTCGCCGCGGTGGGCGAGATGTCCGCCGGCCTCGCCCACGAGCTGCGCAACCCGCTGGCCTCGATCCTGGGCTGCGTCCAGCTCCTCCGGAAAGGCAACCAGGGCGCCGAGATGACCGACCGCATCCTCACGATCCTGGGGCGGGAATCGGAGCGGGTCAGCGGCATCCTGTCGAATTTCCTCGACGTGTCCCGCCCGCGGGACATCCAGGTCCAGCCCCTCTACCTGCCGACCCTGGTGGCGGAGCTGCGCTCCAGCTGGGAGACGGATCCAAGGGCCGAGGGGGTGCGGCTGGTGACGGGGCCCGTGCCCAAGGTCTGGATCCTCGGCGACCCCCTCTGCTTCCACCAGGTGTTCACGAACCTGCTGAGCAATGCGCGGAAGGCGGTGGCGGAGCGGCCTGACCCGGCCATCCTGGTGACCTTCGCCACGGACGCCCAGGGGCTGCAGATCCAGGTCGGGGACAACGGGAGCGGCATGGACGCCGAGCAGATGGCCACCCTCTTCGTGCCCTTCTCGAGCGGCTTCCACGAGGGCACCGGCCTGGGCATGAGCCTGGTCTACCAGTTCGTTCAGCAGATGGGATGGGACATCCAGGTGGAAAGCCTGGAAGGCGAAGGCACGGTGGTCACTCTGCTCGTGCCCCTGGCCGCTGGCGCCCTGCCGGAGGGCGCGTAAACTAATCGGCAGCTTTCCACATTTTTGCTTCAAGGGCTTGCGGGATTCTCGTCGGTCCTGCGAGCCTTGGCTCATTCCCCGACCAGACCGCCGCCCTCAAGGCCGCTCATTCGAGCGGAACCGCTCCAGACGAATCCCGCAGGCCTCCCATGAACCGCAAACTGATCCGCCCGAACTTGAATGAGATCAAGGAGAAGATGGGCCGGTCGGGCGCCTCCGCGCCCACGCTGGAGCCGACGGTGGTCCTGCCCGCCGCGGGGCCTCCGGGCGCCGCCGCCGATCCCAACGCGCCCCTGGCCCCCCAGGGCCTGGGCAGCCCTCGGCGGAAGATCGCGCCCCCGGAACAGACCAACGCGGAGAGCTTCTACTACCTCAAGCAGATGCAGTCCAAGACCCCGATGGTCGTGGTGCTCCAGAACGACGAGAAGCTGCGGGGCGTCA
>JBGASS010000156.1:0-6147 GCA_044229555.1 Holophagaceae bacterium | reverse complement strand
GGTGAGGCCCGGCTGCGCCTCCAGGTCCTTCATGCGCTTCTCCTGGTCCGCGATGCCCTGGCGCCACTCCGCCAGCTTGTCCTCGTGCTGCCGGCGCACCTTGGAGAGGAGGCCGTTGGCGCTGGAGGCGTTGTCCCCGGCGATGGAAGCGGCCTCCTGCAGGTACTTCACCGCGTCCTCCCAGGCGCCTTCCAGCACGCAGGCCCGGGCGGCCAGGTTGCGCAGGGCCACCACGGCGTGGAGGTCGTTGAAGTCGGAGGGGTTGGCGGACGGCGCGTCCTTCTGGAGCATGGCCTCCACCGCGCGCCGCACCTCCGCCGAGTAGCCCCGCTCCAGCTGGGCCTCCCACTGGGCCCGGGCCACCATCACCCGTTCGGACAGGCTCTCCGCCCGCGCCGGGGCGGGCGCGGCAACGAGGACCGCGGCGACCGCGAAGATCGTGTCCAGGTTCATCTCAGGCCTTCTTCTTCGCCTTCGGGGACTTCTTCTTCTCCGGCTCGGCGGGGGCCTTCCCCAGGACGATGTCGAGCTGCTTCTGGGCCTGGGGCTGGCCCGGGGCGAGGAAGAGGAGCCGGTTGAGCCAGGCGGCCTTGTCGGCGGTCTTCTCGATGCCCGCCAGGTTGGCCTTGTTGGCGAGGACGGCCTTCACGTAGGCCGCCTTGTCGCCTTTGAACCGGACCATCAGCTCGGCCTCCTCCTTGATCTTCTTCTCGATGGAGGCGATGGGGCCCTCGAAGCCCGCGGCGTCGCTCTTGAGGCCGTCCAGGTTCCCCTGCAGGCTCGCCAGGACGTTGGGGCCGTTCCGCAGGTTGTTGTCGTGGATCTTGAAGTTGTCGAGCTCCCGCTGCTCGTCGGCGGTCCGCTTGTCGTTGGCCTCCAGCTCCTTGCGGCGCGCCGCCCCGTCCTCCAGGGCCTTCTTCGAGCCCTCGAGGGCCTTCTTCCAGCTTTCCAGGATGGGCGTGATTACGCCGTAGGTCTCCGCGCTGTTCTCCTTGGCGATGTCCTGGGCCTTCTCGAGGAAGCCCTTGCCCTTCTCCCATTCCCCGGCGCTGATGGCCGCCTTGGCCGTCAGGCCGTAGAAGGCCATGAGGGAGCTGTACTCCTGGGAGCTGTCCAGCCCGGCCTTCGGCGTGGCCTTGGAGAACGGGGGCTTGACCGCGGGCACCAGGGCCTCGCACTTCGCCAGCGCGCCTTTCGCGTCCAGGGCCGCCATGAGCTTCTGGATCTCGCCGTCCTGGGCCTTGAACTTCTGCGTCAGGGTCAGGGCAGGCGCCGAATCCTGGGCGGCGAGAAGCGCGGGCAGGGCCAGCAGGGCGGCGCGGAGGGGGACTCGGGTTGCGTGCATGGGATCTCCGGATGGGAGCCTCCAGCTTATCCCAACCGGGCCCCTGTCCAGCCGCTCCGGGAGGGGCTCCGGTCACAGCGGGGCGCGCCTACTCCCCGCCTTCCTCGAAGCGGAGGTGGGGGCTGCGTTCCAGGATGAGGAGCACCAGCCGCTCCATCTCCTCCACCATCAGGAAGCGCAGCACCGGGTCCTCCGGGCCCGACTCCCCGGGCTTGCGTTCATGGCCCAGGAGCACGAAGAAGGGTCCTTTCCGCCGCAGCGCGGTGACGTGCTTCCAGGGCAGGCGGCCGGCGCCCAGGCGGCGGGCCAGGGGACCAGGGAGCGCCGCGAGGTCCACGGCGATCCCCAGTTCGTCCGCGACGACCTGGCAGCCCTCCACCAGGATGAGCCCCAGGGTGGAGGTGGCGAGGATCGCCCCCGCCAGGAGGGCCGCCAGGACGACCGCGCCCAGCTGCAGCCAGATGAGCGCCGCGGGCTCCTGGGCGGCCTGCAGCAGCCACGCAGCCGCGGCAGGTGTTCGAAGACCATGGCCAGGCTCCGGACGCCCACCAGCCAGGAGCCCACGCAGAGGAGGGCGGCCATGGCCCGCTGGGCGAAGCTGGGCCGGAAGACGAGGGGAGTGAGGGGTCGCATGGAATCGGGTCCGGCGGCCTCAGCGGGGCCGGGCCAGCTCCTCCACGATGGCGTCCGCCGCCGCCGCCGGATCCGGGGCGCGGGTGATGGGCCGACCCACCACGAGCCAGGTGGCCCCGAGGGCCAGGGCCTCCGCCGGCGTGGCCACCCGCGACTGGTCCTGGAGCAGGCCGCCCTGGGGCCGGATGCCCGGGCAGAGGCGGTGGAAACCCTCCCCGCAGGCTGCCAGGATCCCCGGGGCCTCCTGGGCGCTGCACACCACGCCGTCGCAGCCGCTGGCCTGGGCGAGCTTCGCGAGGTGCAGGGCGAGCTCCGCGGGCTCCTGGGCGTTGCCGGCCCGCAGCAGATCCTCCCGGTCCAGGCTGGTGAGCACCGTCACCGCCAGCAGCTCGGTGGTGCCGCCCCGGGCGCGGTGGGCCCGGACGGCCCCGGCGGCGGCCTCCAGCATGGCGGGCCCCCCCTGGGCGTGGACGTTGATGAGTCGGGGATTCAGGGGGAGCAGGGCCTCCAGAGCCCGGCGCACGGTGGTGGGGATGTCGTGCATCTTCAGGTCCAGGAAAAGGGGGGCCAACCGCTCCAGCTCCCGCAGGAAGCCGGGTCCTTCGGCGCAGAAGAGTTCCAGGCCCACCTTCAGCATGCCTACCCGGCCCGCGAGGCGGGCGCCGAGGTCCAAGGCCTCCCGGGCGGAAGGCACGTCGAGGGCCGCCACCAGGCGCTCGCGGGGACTGAGGAGGGGGGCCATGGGAGTCCTTTCCGGCAGGCGGCTATTCTCTCATTCTCCCACCCGATCCCGAGGCCCCCATGCTGCTGCAGCCCCCCGCCCTCCAGGCTCCGGCCCCCCGGAACGCGAAGCCCGTGCCCCTCGCCCAGGCGGAGGACGCGGTGCTGCTGGCCTTCGACGAGGGCGGCCCGCTGCCCAGTCCCGCCGTCGCCGCGGCCCTCCGCCCCGCGCTGGCCTGGCTGAAGGCCAACGCCGGCCCGGCGTCGAAGGCCCCGGCGAACCCCTTCCCGCCGGGCTCGGCGGAGCACCGGGAGGCCGCCCAGTGGCTCGCCTTCCTGAAGGCCCCCCAGGGCGAATGGGAGCCGCGCCTAGAACGGTTGCCCCTGCACCTGACGGGGACCCAGCTCGGCCTCTGGCGCTGGGGCCAGGCCATGTCCCTGGCGGGCCGCCTCGGCCCGGAGGCGCGGCGGGCCTTCGAGGACCGGGTGGCGGCCTCGCCGGTGGAGGGCCTGCGGGCCTGGGCCCTGCGCCACGCGCTCTGCTACGCGGTGGCGGAGCGGGACGAGGGGCGCTTCGCCCGCCTCCGGGACCGGCACGGCGCCCTGGACGGGGACCTCTTCCCCCCCTACCAGCGGCTCTTCGCCCTCCTGGACGGCCCGGCGCCCGTGGTGCGGCTCTTCGCCCTGCCCGGCCTGGCGCCGAAGGACCTGACCTTCGCCGACCTGGGGGGCCGCCGGGTCTGGGTGCTGCCCCCGGGGGAAGGCCCCCTGGACCCCCTGCCCGCCGACGTGGCCTGGATCATCCCCGCGGGGCGGGGCACCCAGGATCCGACGGACGCCACCCTGGACGGCGCCACCGCGCCGGACGCCGAGGCCCTGGACAGGCGCCTGCGCGCCGCGGGCCGGCGGGCCTGGTTCGCCCCGAGCCGGGCGGCCTTCGAAGCCTTCGGCCTGATCCACTTCCCCATCCTCATCGACCTGGACGGGGAGGGGCGCATCCGGCGCATCCGCATGGGGGACGCGGCGCCGGATCATCCCTGAGGAAGACCCGGGACCGGGAACCCAACACAAGCCTCAGCCCAGGCCGCAGCCTTGGAGGAGGCCCGTCACCGAGCCCCAGACGAGCTGGGACCAGTAGTGGAAGCCCCGGCTGGGGGCCTTCTGGACCCAGCTGGCGTGGAGCCGGTCCTTGAGGAGGGGGTAGTTGCCGTCGGGATCCACCACCGCCGCGGTCAAGGGGCTGGGGAATTCGAAGGCCGTCCAGCGCTCCTTGCCGTCCCACACCAGCCGCTGCTCGCTGCGGTCCTCGAGGCGCACCCAGACCGTCACCGGGACGGAGAGGCCGCCCCGGCGCTCCAGCACCAGGCGGCCCCGGCGGCCGGGCGCCACCTGCTGGGGGGGGGCGAACTTCATGTCGGCCCCGGCTTCCATCCAGCCCCCGGCCTGCACCGGCAGGCTCTCCACCTTGCGGATGCGGATGTCCAGGATCTCGGTGCCCTCCACGAAGTCCCTCCAGAAGGCGGAAAGGTCCCGGCCGCTCACCTTTTCGGCGACCCGGCGGAAGTCCCGGGCGGTGGGGTGGCGGAACTTGAACTCGTCGGCGTAGGCCCGCATCACGGCTTCCATCTGGGGGCGGCCCAGGAGGGCCTCCAGCTGGTTGAGGACCATGGTGGGCTTGGCGTAGGCCACGCGGAAGTAGCTGCCGTTGTCCCGGGTGAGCCACCCGAAGCGGGTCAGGGGGTCGACGGAAGGGTCGTCCCAGTAGCCGGCGTGCTCGCCGAAGTCCGTCTCCAGGATGAAGCGGCGGGAGGCGAAGAGGGTGTGGTACTGGCGCTCCATGGCCTTGTGGGTGAACCAGCTGTTGAAGCCCTCGTCCAGCCAGGGCTCCTCGAACTCGTTGCTGGCCAGCATCCCGTAGAAGTACTGGTGGCCGAATTCGTGGACGGTGACCACCTCGGGCTCGAAGCGCAGCTTGAAGGGGTCGAACTTCACGCTGCTGGCGGTGATCAGGGTCGGGTACTCCATGCCGTCGGCCCCGCCGGCCCCCTCGGGCACGTCCACCACGGTGAGGACGGGATAGGGGTACTTGAAGTACCACTCGGCGCTGAGGCGCAGGGAGGCCTCCGTCGCCACCTGCTGGCGCTTCAGGTTGGCGAGGTGCTCGGACTGGTAGAAGTAGAAGACCTGGGTGCCGCGGTAGTCGATGCGCTTGTAGCCCCAGCTCCGCGCCGGCATGACGGCCCAGGCGAAGTCGTGGACGTCCTCGGCGTGGAGCTTCCAGATGACGTTCAGGGGCCGGTCCGGATCCGGGGTGCGGTCCTTGTCGCTGGTGAAGTTGACCTGGGTGCCGCTGTGGGCCAGGAGCAGGGCGTTGGGCAGGCTGAGGTCCACGTCGTAGACGCCGAAGTCGGAGAAGAACTCCGTGTTGGCGTGGTAGGCGTGGCAGTTCCACCGGTCGCCCTGGTAGACGCCGACCTTGGGGAACCACTGGCCGCCCATGAGGAACCAGGAATCCTGCGGGGTCTTGCCGCCGGCCCAGCCGCTGCGGGCGAAGACTTTCGGGAAGCGGCTCTGCCACTCGATGTCCACGGTGACGCTCTCGCCGGGCTTGACGGCCTTCGGCAGCTTCACCCAGTAGACGGTCTCGTCCTCGCCGTAGTGGCCCCGCAGGGCGGCGCCGTCCACCTTGGCGGATTTCAGCCGGCAGTAGCCCCAGGAGCCCGAATCGTCCTTGCGCCCGATGGCGTCCCCCCGCAGCCGCCCGCCGCTCTCCTTCACGAAGAGGCTCTGGGGCCCCCGGAAGGCGTTCAGGTAGAGGTGCAGCGGGAATTCGTCCGTCGGCGCCGTCCCCGCGTTCGTCCAGGTGATCGCCTCCTGCCCGTCCAGCACCTTGTTGGGCCAGTCCAGGGCCGCCTTGATCCGGTAGTTCGCGAGACGGGGGGACAGGGGCTGGTCGAACCACTTCGAAGGCGTCCACCCCGGCTGCGCCCCCGGAAGGGCCAAACCCAGCAGCAGAGCCCCTGCCCCGATCACGCGCCCCAGGATGCCCATGGTCCGACCCCGAAAAGCCCAACCCTAGCGCAATCCCGCCTTGCCAGACAGGCCGGGAGTGTTACACTCAGGATTCCGGCGCGGGGTGGAGCAGTCCGGTAGCTCGTTGGGCTCATAACCCAAAGGTCGCAGGTTCAAATCCTGCCCCCGCTACCAAATGAAAAGGACCGACATGTTGTCGGTCCTTTTCATTTTGATCCAAAGAATGGATCACCTCCCGAGTTTTCAAGTTGATTCGTTGACTCGTAGGAAGCGGAGCCATCGCTCTACACCCCCTTGAACACATTCTCTCGATGCCAGGCAAGGAAGGCGGGATGCGGTTGTTGCTCAAGGCTGTCTGGCAGAGTGATTCGCTTGTCAGAATGCAATAGCTTCGAGAGATCGTTTGGTACACCACC
>JBGASS010000155.1:0-6140 GCA_044229555.1 Holophagaceae bacterium | reverse complement strand
GATCATGACCTCGAGGGCCAGGGCCCGGCCCTTGCCGCTGGACTTGGGGATGAGGGACTGGCGTATGACGCCCTCCAGCACGAGGGAGAGCTGGGCGCGGACCTGGGCCTGCTGGTGGCTGGGGAACACGTCGATGACGCGGTTGATGGTCTGGACGCAGGAGCTGGTGTGCAGGGTCCCGAAAGTGAGGTGGCCCGTTTCGGCGATGGTCAGGGCCGATTCGATGGTCTCCAGGTCGCGCATCTCACCCACCAGCACGACATCGGGGTCCTGGCGGAGGGCGGAGCGCAGGGCCTTCTTGAAGCTGTGGGTGTCGGCGTGGATCTCGCGCTGGTTCACGATGCAGCGCTTGTGGCGGTGCACGTACTCCACCGGGTCCTCGATGGTGAGGATGTGGAGGGGTTCCGTGTCGTTGATCTTGTCGATCATCGCCGCGAGGGTGGTGGACTTGCCGGAGCCGGTCACGCCGGTCACCAGGACCAGGCCGCGGGGCTTGTCGCAGAGGGACTGGACCGCCGGAGGGAGGCCCAGCTGCTCGAAGCTGCGGATGTTCTCGGGAATGGTCCTGAACACGCCGGCGGTGGCGCCCCGCTGGTTGAAGACGTTGGCGCGGAAGCGGGCGACCCCCTGGAGGCCGAAGGAGAAGTCCACTTCGAGGTCCTCCTCGAGGCGGTGCTTCTGCTGGTCGGTCATCACCCCGTAGCAGAGCCAGCGGGTCTGGGACGCGTCCAGGGGCGGCAGCTTGAGGGGCACCATCCGGCTGTCGATGCGGACCTGGGGCGCCGTATCGGTGGTGATGTGAAGGTCCGTGCCTCCGTATTCCACCATCGTCTTCAGCAGCTGCTGGAGCGGAACGACGTATTGGTTGCCATCGCTCATGGGGTCCCCTTTCCTGGTTGGCCTTGTTCAGAGGTTAGAGCACGGTTTCCCGGACGATTTCCTCGATGGTGGTCACGCCGTCGAGCACCTTGCGGCAGCCCGAACGGCGGAGGGTGAGCATGCCCTCCTTCTGGGCCTGCTCCCGGAGCTCGATGGCGGAGGCCCCGGTGAGCACCATGTCCTTGAGGGTTTCCGACATTTCGAGCACTTCGTAGAGGCCGACGCGGCCCTTGTAGCCCTTCTGGTTGCAGGTCTCGCACCCCTTGATGCCCAGGAGCTTGATGGACTTGGCTTCCTGGTCCGTGAAGCCGACCTTCAGGAGGGCCTCGTGCACGGGGGTGTGGGCGTCGGGCCCCTTGCAGTTGGCGCAGAGCCTGCGCACCAGGCGCTGGGCGCAGATGATGTTCACCGAGGTCGCCACGAGGAAGGGTTCCACGCCCATGTTCATCAGGCGGTTGATGGTGCTCGGCGCATCGTTGGTGTGAAGGGTGGACAGGACGAGATGGCCCGTCAGGGAGGCCTTGATGGCGATCTCGGCGGTCTCGAAGTCCCGGATCTCCCCCACCAGGATGATGTTGGGATCCTGCCGGAGGAAGGAGCGCAGGGCGGCGGCGAAATTGAGGCCGATCTGCTCCTTCATCTGGACCTGGTTGATGCCGGCGAAATTAAATTCGACGGGATCCTCGGCGGTCATGATGTTCACGTCCGCGGTGTTGAGCTTGGCGATGGAGGAGTAGAGGGTGTTGGTCTTGCCGGATCCCGTGGGCCCGGTCACCAGCACCATGCCGTAGGGCTTGGAGATCTGCCGGTCCCAGCGCTCCAGGCTTTCGGGTTCGAAGCCCAGCTTGGTGAGGTCCAGCATCAGCTTGTCGCTGTCCAGGAGGCGGAGGACGATCTTCTCGCCGAAGAGGCAGGGCAGCTTGATGCGGCCGTCCTGGGGCAGGCGCTTCTCGGCGATGTTGAGCTTGGCCAGGATCTTCACGCGGCTGGTGAGGGGATCCTTCAGCTTGAGGTTGGGCCGCATGACCTCCATGAGGAGGCCGTCGATGCGGAACCGGATGCGGTAGTGCTTCTCGTAGGGCTCGATGTGGATGTCGGAGGCGCCCTTCCTGATGGCGTCGATGAGCACCATGTTGACGAGGCGGACCACCGGGGCGTCCTCGCTGCCCTGCTTCAGGGCGTTGACGTTGACGCTCTCCTCGTCGTCGCCGACGGCGTCGAACTCCGTATCCGTATCCCCGAGCTCCTCTTCGAGGGATTTCAGGTCCAGGGCGTCCCCGCCGGCCTCGTCGAAGTTGAAGGGGGTCGCGCCCTGGGAGGCCGACTGGGGCATCGCCGCGGATTGGGCGGCGGAGGCGCCGCGGGGCGATTCGTCCCGCAGCCGCAGGCCGGAGGCGCCCCCGTAGTAGCGCTCGATGGCCCGGGCCAGGCCCATCTCGCTGGAGACCACCGGGTCCACGTTGTAGCCCGTGTGGAAGCGGATGTCGTCCATGGCGAAGATGTCCGTGGGATCCGACATGGCCAGGGTCAGGACGTTCCCGGAACGCTGCAAGGGCAGGACCTTATGCTTCATCGCCAGGTCCGCGGGGACCAGCGCCACCACCGAGGGCTCGATGGCCGGCCACTGGTCGAGGTCCGCCGCGGGGACGCCGTACTGCATGCCCAGGAAGCTGACGATGTCCTGGTCCGAACAGTAGCCCTGGCGCACCACCAGGGTCCCCAGCTTCCCACCCTCCCGGCGCTGGATCTTCATGGCCTCTTCCAGCTGCTCCTGGGTGATGAGCTGGGCCTTGACGAGCATTTCGCCGAGCTTGCTGGCCACAGGTTGCCTCCGGATGGGTGCGCAATGTTAGCACTGTAGAAACCTGGGATGCGTCTAGCAAGATTCCGCGACCGGGATATTCTCTTGGGCATGTCTTCCATGGCAAGTGGACCCCAGCGCTTGCACCAAGCCCGAGAACTGGTGCGGGAGAAGGGGCTGTCCCGGCAGGACCTCTCGCTCCTCCAGGAGATCCTGGATCTGGGCCAGGGAGGACTCGAACCCCTCATCTACCCCGCGCCCGCCCTGGCCGCGCCCTCCTCGGACTCCCCCCAGCTGGCCCGGCTGCGGCGGTCCTACGGCCTCTTCCTGGCGTTCCTGAACCAATTCTCCGACCGCCGGCTCGGGGAGGCCCGCGCGGCCATGGGCCTGGTCCTGACCCACAGCCTGATGGAGCTCGGCGAGCTGGCCGAGGAAGCCAACATGGAGGTGATGGAGCTCAACGAGGAACCGGAATGGATCGTCCACCTCCTGAACCTCATCGCCTCCCTGCGGGCCATGTCCACCAGCTTCGGACGGGAGGGCCAGACCGAGCTCCAGGAGCACTGGTCCGCCTTCATCCAGGAGCGCCGGGAGGACATCCGGGAACTGCTGGCGGTCCTGGAGAAGGGGGAGGACGGCGAAGCCCGCGTGGCCCGTCTGAACGCCCAGATGAAGACCCTGAACCGGGCCCTCCAGGGCGGCGGCGGCCGGCCCATCGAAGCGGTCCAGAAGCTCGTGGAGGTGCTGGAAGGCTTCGTGCCCGACGCCACCCGTTCCCGGGTGGAGCCCCTGATGCTGGTGCAGCACGTCCTGGCCTCCCTGAGGCTGATCCTGCTCCGGCCCCTGGACCGCGGCATCCACTGGCCGGCGGTGGAACAGGTGCGGGGGAGCCTCCAGTGGCTGTGGAACCACCTCACCTGGACCCTGCCGCGCTACGACGAACACATGCTCCAGCAGGCCCTCCCCGGCGAGGTCCGCCGGCTCCTCAAGGAGCTGCGCCAGACCCACCCGGCCGCCTTCCGCATCGTGGCCCGGGGCCTGGCCTCCCACCTGGCCTTGCTGAGCCTCGTGGAGCCCATCCCCCCGGCGGCGAGCATGTCCACCCCGGAGCGCTACGCGGTGGTCCCCACCTTCTATGTGATCGAAACGGAGCTCGGCCGCCTCGCGGACCGGGTGTACCAGCCCCAGGCCGCCGAGGGCCTGCCCAAGGGGGCCGAGGAGACCCTGCTCCTCACGGCCTTCCTGAGGCAGGCGGTGCTGACCCTGCTCCAGGACCAGAGCACCATCCGCGGGCTCCTCCAGCAGGCCCTGGCCCTGAACGACGCGGACCACCTCGCCCTGACCCTGGACAACCTGAAGGCCCTCCTCGTCAATCATCAGCGCCAGCTCATGGGCGACCTGGTGGGGCTCTTCTCGCCGGAGCTGCGGCAGCGCATGTTCCCGGATTCGCCCTCCCTCACCGAGGAGGGCGACCGTCTGCGCCAGCGCCTCCACCGGCTCTGGGAGCTCCTGGATCCGGTCCTGAGCCAGCTCCAGGTCCAGCTCGAGCTCAAGGACTGGCCCCGGCTCGCCCTCAGCCTTTCCCAGGCCCAGAACCAGGTCATCGCCTTCCGCCGCAGCCCGGAATTCCTCCTCATCCGCACCCAGGACCGGGCGGAAATGGAGCGGCTGACCTCCTCCCTCTCCCGGATCCTGGAGGATCCCAGCGACATCGAGAAGGCGCTGACGGACGGCACCGAGGTGGTCGGGGAACTGCTCCGCTACCTGGAGCTCTTCCTCCTGCGCATCAACGCCCGGGTCCCCCTCATCCGCCACGACCTGATGGTGGCCCGGGAGGCGCAGCGCCTCAGCCTGCAGCTCCGGGAGACCCCCAAGGACAGCGGCGACAGGACCCGGCTGGCCCACCGGCTCATCCAGTCCACCAAGAAGCTGGGCGTGCGGGATCCCCAGGCCCTGGCCCTGCTGAAGCGCTGGGTCCGTTCCGAACGGGGCACCCGGGAAGCCGCCGGCCCCCTGGACGCCCTCGCCTCCCACCTCGAACGGCTCGCCGCCCGGCTTGAAGCCGCCCTCGGCTGAAGGGGTCCGGGTGCCGCGCATCAAATGGCTGCAGACCCGCGCGGACCCCCAGGCGGGGGCGCTGGAGGCCGTCCTCCGGGAGGCCGGCTACGAACGGGATGAGCCCAAGGGCGAGGGCATCTACCTCATCATCTCCGAGCGTCCCGACATCAACCTCATCCCGCCGGAAGCCACTGACGTCCTCTGGTGGGTGGGGGAGGCCAGCCCGGAGGATGCCAGCCACGTCCTGATGCATCGCTCCGGCTGGGTGCTGCGGTCCAGCAATCCCGTCCAGGCGGCCCGGGGCGCCCTGCTGCGCATCCGGTCCCGGGAGCTGGGCGCCGAGGGCTGGCTGCGCCAGATGCTCCATTCCGCGAGCCTGGACGAGCTGCTGCACATGGTCTTCGACCAGGCTGCCCGGTCGGGGGGCGCCGAGGCCGGCGGCATCTGGGTCAAGGGGGAGGACGCCTACTACCAGCGGGTGGGGATCGGGCTGCCGGAGGCGCCCCTCGCCTTCCAGGAGGCGGAAACCCTGGTGGAGCGCGGCGAAGCGGACTGGATCTGCCCGGACGCGCGGATGGGCATCCTGCGGCTGAAGCCGCGCCTGCGCCGTCCCAGCCGCGTCCTCTCCTGGATCAAGGAGGTGGAGAACCTGCTGGAGAACGCCTGGGACCTGGAACGGAGTCGGCTCCTCTCCTTCAAGGACGACCTGACGGTGGCCCAGAACCGGCGCTGCCTGGAGGTGGACCTGCCCAACCGGGTGCGGGAGGCGGCGGCCCGGGGGGAATCCCTGGCCCTGCTCTTCGTCGACGTCGACAACCTCAAGGCCATCAACAGCGCCAACGGCCACTCCGCGGGCAGCCGCGCCCTGGAGCGGGTGGCCCAGGTGGCGGACGGCCTCATCCGGAGCCAGGACCGCCTCTACCGCTACGGCGGCGACGAGTTCTGCATCCTCCTCCTGGGCGCCAGCGCCATGGGGGGCGCGAAGCTGGGTGAGCGTCTCCTCGAGAGGGTGAAGGAATCGCCCCTGGACGGCGATGGCCGGCAGATCCAACTCTCCGTGAGCGTCGGCGTGGCCGCCTTCCCGGAGCACGCGGACGGGGCCCAGAGCCTGCTGGACAGCGCGGACCGCGCCCTGTTGAAGGCGAAGATGCAGGGGAAGGAGCAGGTCCTCATCGCCGAATAGGACGGGCGAGGGCGGAAGCCCTACTTCTTCTTCTTTTTCCTGCCCTTGTCGGAGCCGCCGAAGACCTTGGCCAGGAATCCTTCCTCCTCGGACCCCGGCCCCTCCGCCTCGGATCCGGGGGACCCCTCATCCAGGGCCGCGGCGACCTGCTTCACGAGTTCCTTCTGCGCCGGCGTGAGCTTGGCCGGCACTTCGACCCGCAGGTGGAGGAAGAGATCG
>JBGASS010000154.1:0-6155 GCA_044229555.1 Holophagaceae bacterium | reverse complement strand
CTGAATTGGCCCCGGAGTCCATTCCCGGGTTGTCGGAGTCTGGCCATTCCATTTACACCCTGGGGGGCGCCCAGCGGCTCCAGGAAGCCTTCCGGAACCTCAATTCAGGCCGCCTCGTCGTGCTGACGGCGGCCCCGGCCTACAAGTGCCCCGCCGCCCCCTACGAGGCCGCGATGCTCCTGGAATCCGGACTGAGGAAACGGCGGGTCCGGGACCAGGTCCAGATCGATCTCTACGCCGCCGAACCGGGTCCCATGGGTGTGGCGGGTCCGGACGTTTCCGCTGCGGTGCGAGGCATGGTGGAGGCAAAGGGCATTGCCTACCATCCGGAGCACCAGGTGGTGTCTGTGGACGCCATGACCCAAAAGCTACATTTCGCCAACGGTGCGGAAGCCGGGTTCGACCTGCTGGCCTTTGTGCCCCCGCACCACGCTCCCAAGGTGGTACGAGAGTCTGGCCTTGTGAATGAGGCTGGGTGGATCCCCGTCGACCGCAGCACGCTGCAGACGCGATTCGAGGGTGTCTTCGCTATTGGTGACATCACCACCATCCCCTTGAAGTTGGGCAAGCCGCTGCCCAAGGCGGGCGCCTTCGCGCACGGCCAGGCGGAGGTTGTCGCGAACAACCTCGCCCATGCCATCACGGGAAAAGGGCGGCCCGCCACCTTCGCAGGGCACGGCGACTGCTTCGTCGAGGTCGGGGATGGCCAGGCCGCGTTGGGGGCCGGGAACTTCTATGGAGAACCTGCGCCCGAGGTTCGGATGAAGGCTCCAAGCTGGCGCTGGCACTGGGCAAAGGTTGCATTCGAGAAGTTGTGGCTCTGGCGCTGGTTCTGAGATCTCCCATAAGGCCAGGACGAACAGAAACAGGCCACTGGAGAGAGTTTGGAGACGCCGCCCGGAAGGGGACCAACTCGAATAGCCTTGGGGGGGTAGCCTCTGCCCAATCGGCACGACTTCGCGCCAAGCGCGGGTCCACACAAAGCACGGGTCAGCCCGCCTCGGACGGGAGCATCAGATGCCGGAACGAACGGTGCAACCTCTACATGGCCCAGGAACCGGAACGGGAGGCTCCCGATAGCCGCATCGCGGGTCCGGGTCTAAGGTAGGTCCATAAGGGGGACTCCATGTGCAAAGCCTTGGTGGGACTGCTGCTGCTTTCGGGACTTGCGTCGCCAGCCCAGGCTCCGGAACCGAAACCCGAATCGAAGGCCGCGCCGAGGAAGGACCCGAAGCCGGAGAAGAAGCCGGATCCCTGGGCGCCCCTGCGCTTCCTGGTCGGGGAGTGGCAGGGCACGGCTTCCGGCGAGCCCGGCAAGGGAACGGTGGTCCGGCGCTACGAGTTCGTCCTGAAGGACCGCTTCCTCCACGAGCGCAACACGACCACCTACCCGCCCCAGGAGAAGAACAAGGCCGGCGAGGTCCACGAGCACTGGAGCTTCCTGAGCCATGACAGGAAGCGCAAGGCGATCCTCTTCCGCCAGTTCCACCAGGAAGGCTTCGTGGTCACCTACGCGCTGAACCCGGCCCTGGGCGGCCCGGCGAAACTGGTCTTCGAGAGCGAACAGCTGGAGAACCTCAATCCCGCCCTGAAGGCGAGGGAGACGTACGAGGTCCTTTCGAAGGACGAGTTCATCGAGACCTTCGAGATCGCCGAGCCGGACAAGCCCTTCGAGGTCTACAGCCGGAACCACTTCAAGCGGCGCTAGGACCTCTGCACCCTGCCAATTCGTCAACCGCCTTCGAAGCGGGACCCAATCCTCGTAAGCTGAGGGAAGCCCCTGGAGTCCCCATGAAGCGCCGTCTCGCGACCGCCCTCCTGCCCCTCGCTCTGCTCGCTCAGGCCCCGGACGCGGCGCCGGCGCTGAAGCTGAAGCGCGACGCCCTGGCTTCGGACGCGGCCTACAAGGATCTGGAATACCTCTGCGACCGCATCGGCGCGCGGCCCAGCGGCTCGAAGCAGCTGGACGAGGCCATCGCCTGGGCCCAGGCGGTCATGAAGCGGGAGGGCTTCGTGAACGTGCGGGCCGAACCCGTGACGATCCCGGTCTGGAAGCGGGGCGCGGAGCGGGGCTGGATCGAGGCGCCGGCCCATCAGACGCTCTCCATCCTGGGCCTGGGCGGCACGGTCCCGACGCCGAAGGGCGGCCTGACGGCGGAGGTGGTGGTGGTGGCCAGCTTCGACGAGCTGAAGGCTCTCGGCGAAGCGAAGGTCCGGGGCCGCATCGTGGTCTACGACGTGCCCTTCACCACCTACGGCGCCACGGTGGCCTACCGCGGCCGGGGCGCCAGCGAGGCGGCGAAGCTGGGGGCCGTGGCGGCCCTGGTGCGCTCGGTGACGCCGGTGAGCCTGGACACGCCCCACACCGGCGCCATGAACTACGCCCCGGACGCGCCGAAGATCCCCGCCGCCGCCATCACCCTGGAGAACGCCACCCAGCTGCGCCGCCTCCAGGCTTCGGGGCAGACGCCGCGGGTGCATCTGGAGCTGGAGAGCGAGGCCCCCGCGGAGGCCCTCTCCGCCAACGTGGTGGGCGAGATCCCCGGCAGCGGGAAGCCCGAGGAGATCGTGGTGCTGGGGGGCCACCTGGATTCCTGGGACGTGGGCCAGGGCGCCCAGGACGACGGCGTGGGCTGCATGCTCGCCCTGCACGCCGCGGCCCAGATCCGGCGCTCCGGACTGACGCCGCGGCGCACCCTCCGGGTGGTGCTCTTCACCAACGAGGAGCACGGCCTCGCCGGGGGCCGCGCCTACCTGGAGGCCCACCGCGCCGAGCTGCCCAGGCACGCCGCGATGCTCGAGACCGACAGCGGCAACGGCCTCATCCAGGGCTTCTCCCTGGACCTCGGCGGCGGACAGAAGCGCAACCGGGAGCTCAAGGCCGCTACGCCCACCGACGCCCAGGTCCGGGCCCTGACGATCCTCAACGGCCTCGCCCCCCTGGTGGCGGACCTCGGCGCCACTAGGATGGAGCTGGGGGGCAGCGGCGCCGACATCGGCCCCTCCGTGGCCGCCGGCGTGGCGGGCCTCGGCGTCGGCCACGACGCCAGCCGCTACTGGGACGTGCACCACACCCGGGCCGACACCTTCGACAAGATCAAGCCCGAGGACCTGAAGAAGAACGTCGCCATCCTCAGCGTCTTCACCTTCGCGTTGGCGGACATGGCGGAGCGGCTGGACGGGAAGTAGGGTCCGCCCTTTTTGACCCGGCTCCATTCCTGGCGCTAAGTTCAGGGCTTCCCCATCCAGGAGCCGGCATGAAGCGCATCGGGAAGTGGCTGCTGTACTTCATCGCGGGTTCGGCCCTGTTGCTGGGTCTTTTCCACGGAGTCGAGAACTGGCGGGGCCGGCGCGCGTGGGAGGCGTGGAAACGATCGCGGGAAGCCGCCGGAGACCGTTACGGCTGGCCCCAGCCGCCCCCGCCCGTGCCGGATGATCAGAACTTTGCGGCCGTTCCCGAGGTGGCCCGGGCCATGGTGTCCGGAGGCTCTGCCTTCCCCTCGGTACCGCATTTCCCGGATCGGGTCCAGGCTGGTCGAGGGTGGCGTCATGGACAGCACGAGGATCTCGGCGCCTGGGCCAGGGCCCTCAAATCGCCGGATATCGCCCAGGGCCTGGCCCCGGCCACGAAGCCTCTGGAAATCCTGGCCTCCGCGAGCCGCCGCCCTCGCTGCCGCCTTCCCCATGACCTGCGGAAGGGCGAGCTTCCAGCCCTCCTGGGCTTCCGGACGGCGGGAAAGGCCCTTCGTCTGCGTGCACTGGACTACCTGGCTCGGGGACGGACCTTCGAGGCGCGTGAAGACATCGTCACCCTCCTGCGAACTGCGAAGCATCTGGAATCGGACCCAACTCTGATCAGCGCGCTCCTGAACGCAGCCCTGCTGCAGTACACCCTGCAACCGCTATGGGAGGGATTGTCGGACCACCGCTGGCGCGAAGAGGACCTGCGGTACCTGCAGGCCGAACTCTCTGGAGTGGATCTGATCCGGAGCTTCGACAGAGCGTGGGGCCTGGAACGGATGTGGGTTGTCGGATCGGAACCAGTTAGCCTCGAGGCGATCGCCGATCGCCCCTTCTGGTCGCGGGGCGAGGCCTTGATGTCCACCCTGAGTGAAACGCCAGGGACGGATTGGCGACGCCACCTCTATGGCATGGCAGTGCCGAGCGGCTGGATCCACCAGAACCTCCTGTTCCGGGATCGCTTCTGGGTGGAACGGATGAAACCCTGCCTGGACCCGACCCTCCATCGCTACTACCCGGACCGGGCTAGGTTGGCCGGCAGAGCCATGGAACTATCGGACTCGGAGGCATGGCGGCCCTATCGCCACCTCGTGGACATCTCATTTCCGGCGCTCCTAGGCCAGAACCAAAAAGCTGCATTGACCCAGACTGGCCTGGACCAGGCGCGGATCGCCTGTGCCCTGGAACGGCATCGTCTTGCCAGGGGGGCCTATCCCGGGTCCCTGAGCGAGCTCGTGCCCGGCTTCCTCGACGCCGTGCCCACGGACGTACCGGCGGGCGGTGCCGTGCGGTACCACCGTGAAGGCAGGGGATACGTGCTCTATTCTCTTGGCACTGACGGCAAGGATGAGCACGGGCGGACGGTGGGCCACGCGGCCAACGCATCGGGCATCGATCCCGATCAGGGCGACTGGGCCTGGAAGGTCGATTGAAAAGTCGAAATGGACGAGGCGCCCCGGAGAGCGCCTCGTCGCATCGAGCCTGGAGGCCTACTTCATCGGCTTCAACGTCAGCGGATCCCGCAGGGGCAGCTTCACCAGGGGCAGCTTGGCGACCTCGGACAGGGCACCGGGGTGGTCCTTCACGTCGCCCTCTTCCATCTCCTTGGCGTTGCCGACGGCGAGGATGGCGACCTGGTCGGGCCGCAGGTACTTCTGGGCCGCGCGGAGGACGTCCTCCCGGGTCACGGCCTGGATCCGGGCCTGGTAGGTCTCGAGGTAGGCGTCCGGGATGCCGGTCCAGTCGTTGGAAGCGAAGGCGCCGGCGAGGGCGGCCTTGCTGGGGAAGCGGGCGGGGAAGCCCTCGATGAGGCTGCCCTTGGCCACCTTCAGCTCCTCGTCGGTGACGCCGTCCTTGCGCATCTTCTCCAGCTCCGCGAGGGCCAGGCGGAGGCCGTAGGCCACGGTGCGGGTCTTGGTCTGGAAGAGGGCGGTGAAGGTGCCCGAGTCCCCGGGGAACTGCGCCGCCGCCGCGCGGGTGCCGGCGCTGTAGGCGAGGCCCTCGTCGCTGCGGATCTTCTTCACGAAGCGGGACGTGAAGCCGCCGCCGCCCAGCACGTGGTTCATCACGGACACCGCCGCGAAGTCCGCGTCCGTGGGCCGCAGGCCCTGCAGGCCCAGGTTGAGGGTGACGCGGCCCTGGTTCACGGCCTTGTCCACCACGTAGATCCCCGGCTTCGCCACGTAGGGGGCGGCGGGGGGCTTGCCGGCGGCCTTGGCGGCGGGCCCGGCCTTCAGGGCGCCGAGGGTCTCGTTCAGGAGCTTCACCATGTCGCCGCGGTCGAAGCGGCCCGCCACGGTGACGATGAGGTTCTCGGGGCTGAGGAGGCGCCCGTGGAGGGCCTTCAGATCGTCCCGGGTGATGGCGTCCAGGCTGGCGGCGGTGGGCAGGTGGTTGCTGAAGTGGCCTTCGCCCCGGAGGAGGAAGCCCAGCTCCCGCTGCTCGATGCCGGTGCTGTCGTCGTTGCGCCGCTCCAGCTGCTGGCGCAGGTTCTTCTTCGCCAGGTCCAGCTTGTCCTGCTGGAAGGCGGGCTGGGTGAGCATCTCCAGCAGGAGCCCGAAGCCCTCCCTCGCGTCCTTGGCCAGCAGGTTCATGGTGAGGGCGCCGCTGGCATCCGTGAGGTTGCCGGAGGACTGGGCTGCCAGCATGTCCAGCCGCTCGTCCAGGTCGTCGGCCTTGGTCTTCTCGGTGCCGCCGATGCGCAGCAGGGTGCCCAGGAGCTGGGCGGTGCCCTCCTTGCCGGGGGCGTCGAGCCAGCGCCCCGCCTTCAGGACGATGTCGAAGCTGACCAGGGGCTGGCCGTGGGGGTCCGGCACCACGTAGGCGGTGATGCCGTTCTTCAGCTTCACCCGGAAGTCCTTGGCCTTGGGCACCTCGTAGCGGATGGGCTTGAAGGCCAGCTTCTCCGGGCGGTC
>JBGASS010000153.1:0-6159 GCA_044229555.1 Holophagaceae bacterium | reverse complement strand
CTGAGCATTCCCTTCGAGCCCGCCTTCGGCAAGAACGGCGCCGGCGCGGACACCTGGAGCTACGAGGGCACCCTCAAGATCAACCGCAAGGACTTCGGCATCGGCGCCGACAGCGTGGCCGCCAAGATCAGCCTGAAGGACGAGGTCGAGCTGAACCTCCTGCTGGTGGGCTTCTTCAACGAGAAGAAGGCGGACGCGCCCCAGCCGGCGGTGAAGAAGAAGGCAGCCTGACCGCCGGGTGGCGGAGCGGAGGACTGAAGGTCCTCCGCGAAGCGGGGACCCGGCGAGGAAGGCTGAAAGTTATCCCAGCCGCACCGTCCGCTCGCAGCGCCCCGCCAGCTCCGGGTTGTGGGTCACCAGCAGCGTGGTGGGCCGCAATTCGCCGTGCAGCCTGAGCAGGAAGGCGAAGGCCTCCTCCGCCGTGGCGGGGTCCAGGTTGCCGGTGGGTTCGTCCAGCAGCCACAGGGCGGGCTTGCGCATGAGGGCTCGGATCAGCCCGGCCCGGGCGGCCTGGCCGCCGCTGAGCTGGCCGGGCAGCCGCGCGCCCAGCTCGGGGATGCCGACGACCTCCAGGAGGTGGTCCGCCCAGGCTTCGTCCTCGGCGGTCGGTTCGTGGGTGATGCGCACGGGCATGAGGAGGTTCTCCCGCACGGTGAATTCCGGCAGCAGGTGGGGCTGCTGGAAGGCCAGGCCCACGCGGGCCCGGCGGTGCAGGGCGGCCGCTTCGGGATCGCCCTTGGGCACCTCGAAGCCGCCGACGTGGATGCTGCCGCCCTCCCAGCGGTCCAGGGCCGCCACGCAATTCAGCAGGGTGGTCTTGCCCACGCCGGAGACGCCCACCAGGGCGCAGAGGCAGCCGGCCTCCACCTCCAGGGAGTACCCGTCGAAGACCGGATGCTCCGCGGCTGGATAGGTCTTGTGGAGGTTCCGGATGCTGAGGGGCTGCCCAATCACCGCATCAGCCCCACCAGCTTCCAGTACAGCTCGAAGGTGGCCAGGGCGTCGCCCAGGGCCGTGTGGCGCTTGTCCTCCGGAGGCTCGACGCCGAAGTGGCGGAACAGCGCGTCGCTGCTGAGCTTCGGGAGATCGAGCTTGCCCGCGTCACGCAGGGCTGCGGCGATGGCGTGGGTGTCCACGGAGCGGTGGTCGATGCGCGCCTCGGGATCCCGGCCCAGGCCGTAGAGGAAGACGTTCAGGAAGGCGTGGTCGAAGGTGATGTTGTGGCCCACCAGGACCGCCCGGACATCCTTGGGGAAGTGCCGGTCCAGGAAGCCTTCCAGGAGGTCCAGGGCACCGGCGGGCGAGACCGCGTGCTCGTGGTGGGCCACCAGGTCGATGCGGTTCACCTTCATGCCCCCGCCGCTCACCACGTAGGGCTCGTGCTTCACGGCGATCTCGAGGGAATCCTTCACCCCGGAGGCGTCGCCGACGACGAGGCCCAGGGTGAGGAGACTGTGGGCCCGCGGGTCGAGGCCGCCGGTTTCGGTGTCGAGGAAGAGGTAGGGGTTCGCAGGCATCACGCTTTCCCTTTCCGTGGCTTGTTGAGAAGCTTGCCCGTACGAGTCTGCTCCAGCCGCCTCCGGGTGTCCGCAAGGGCGTCGGCAAGTTCCTTCTCCTTGGGCAGCAGGAGGCGATATTCCGCCGCCAGGACCTTGTTCGGAAGGCCCTCAAGGGCGTAGCGGGCGACGGTGGCATCGCGCTCCGCGCAGAGAATCAACCCCACCGGTGGATTCTCGTCGGCCTGGGTCCAGTGCTCTTTCGCATAGTTCAGGTACAGGTGCATCTGCCCCGCATCCGCATGCGTGAACTTGCCAACCTTCAGGTCGATGACCACGAGGCAGCGCAACCTCCGGTGGAAGAAGAGGAGGTCCACCCGGTACCACTCGCCGCCCACGCGAAGGCGCCGCTGGCGACCGACGAACGTGAAGTCCCCGCCAAGCTCCAGGAGGAATGATTCCAGCTGCAGGATCAGGGATTCCTCCAGGTCGGTCTCGGAGTATTCATCTTTCAGCCCGAGGAATTCCAGCACGAAGGAGTCCTTCAGCGCGTTTTCCGGAAGCAGTTCCCCTCCGGGTTTTGCAGCAGCCCTCAGCATCGCATCGCGCATGCCGGACCGCTGGGTTCGCTCAAAGAAGAGGGTGGAGATCTGCCGGTCCAGCTGCCGGACGGACCAGCCACCGCGAAGCGACTCGGCGTGGTAGAACGCACGGGCATCCGGATCCGCCACGGAAAGGAGGCGGACGTAATGGGACCAGGGCAGCAGGAAGGCTGGCGACGGCCCCCCCGAAGCTGGAACCGCCAATTCCGCAGACATCGTCTGCGGTTTCCTTGGCCGCCCCCCCGCCAATCCCGATTCCGCGGACACCGTCTGCGGAATCGGCCAGGCGAGGTAGAAGAGACGCATGGTTTCGAGGTTTCGCGCGGAGAAGCCCCGTCCGAAGCGCGACGTCAGGTCCCCGCTCAGCCGCGGGATGAGCTGCTCGCCGTAGGCGGCCCGGCCTCGTCCACCCTGCTCGAATTCCACGATGTGCCGTCCAATCCGCCAGTAGGTCGCAGTCATGAGGTGGTTCACGGCCCGAGCGGCCGCGATCCGCGAAGAGGCAAGCAGCTCTGAAAGCGACGCCAGCAGGGCGCGGTAGGTGGGTTGTCTGAGGGCGGTAGGCCGCGTCGCGGGAAGCCTGCGGGGAGAGGGGCTGGAAAGCTTGGCTGCGCTCATTCCGCCCTCAACGCGTCCACCGGATCCACGCGGGAGGCGCGCTTCGCCGGATAGTGGGAGGCCGCCCAGGCCACGGCGAGGGGGAACAGGGCCGCCAGGGCCAGGTCCTCCACGTGGAGCTTGAGGGGCACGTAGGTGATGAAGTCGTAGACCGCGGAAGGCAGCCGGATGAGGCGGTAGTGGTCCACCAGCAGGCAGGCGGGGATGGAGACGGCGAGGCCGAGGGCGGTGCCGAGAACCCCGATGCCCAGGCCCTGGCGGACGAAAATGTTCTTCACCTGGGAGGGCGAGGCGCCCAAGGACAGCAGCACCCCCAGGTCCCGGCGCTTCTCGGTCACCAGCAGCACCAGGCTCGCCACGATGTTGAAGGCCGCCACCAGCACGATGAGGGAGAGGATGGCGGTGAAGATCCACTTCTCCACCTTCAGCGCCGCGAAGAGGGCCCGGTTGGTGTCCCGCAGGTCCGTGGCCAGGTAGGTCCCGCCGAGGGTCCGCATGAGGCCCTGCTTGGCGGCGTCGATGCCGTCGATGGAGCCCGCCCGCACTTCGATCATCTCCGCCTCGGTGCTGCGCGCCAGGCGCTTGGCGTCCTCCAGGTGGATGAAGGCCCAGCCCTTGTCGTACTCGCTGATATGGCTTTCGAAGAAGCCCGCGACCGTGTAGACCGAGACCTTGGGCTGCAGCCCGCCGAGGCCCAGGTCCATGCGCAGGAAGGCGATGGCCACCGTGTCCCCCACCCGCAGGCCGAAGCGCCGTTGCAGTTCCCGGCCCAGGACCACCTCGCCCTCCTTCAGGGCCTCGATGCGGAGGGGGGCGAGACTCTGGAAGATGCTGGTGGTGGATCCCGCCGTGGCCGGATCGATGGCCTTCACCGCCAGGGCCTCCGGGGGGGCTTCGCTGCCGGGCAGGCGCAGGAGGCCCTTCTCGAAGCGCATGGGCGAGGCGGCGACGACGCCCGGGGAGGACCGCACGGTCTTCAGGGCCGCGGCGGTGTCCGGCAGGTCCCCGGCGATGTTGCCCACGGTGAAGTGGGCGGTGGCGGAGAAGAGGTTGGCCTGGATCTCCTCCCGGAAGCCGTTCATGAGGGCCATGGTCACCACCATGGCGAAGACGCCCAGGGCGATGCCGGCGGTGGCGAAGAGCACCATCACCTTCACGAAGGCGCCGGTGCGCTTGGTGGTCAGGTAGCGCCGGGCGACGAAGCCTTCGAAACCATTCCATCCTCCCAGGGGGCCCGCCATCTCAGTCGTGCTCGCTGTCGCGGGTGGCCATCACCAGGAGGCGGTCCACCAGGTGCCAGACCTCCACCAGGGCCGCGATGGCCATGACCAGGCCCAGGCCCAGGGCGATGCCGCGGCCCCAGGACGAGGTGAGAAAGCGCGCCGCCCGGGGCCAGGTCCAGAAAAAGGTCGGCAGCTTCAGGCGATCGTAGAGGCTGAGGGTGGTGAGCAGCATCCCGCCCCAGAGCAGGTAGAAAAAGCGCACGCCGCGGATCAGCGTGTCCAGCAGAAACGAGCGGGGGCGGGGCGGCATCCCTTTCAGGCTAGCGGGGATGGCGGCCGGGACACAGGGGCGGGAGGTCGACCTCGCCCTTGACCTTGACCTGGCTGTTGACCTGGCCCTTGACCTTCAACAGGTGCTTGAGCCTGGCACGGCGGCATTTGGCCGCGTCAGACTCAAGCGCGAGCGCGAAGCCCACCATTGAGCCGATCGGCCGGTGCGGTGCCGAAGAGCAAGGGCTGCCGGGGTGATGCCTGTGCGTCCCGACCCCGACGGAGCATTTGCGATGCCCCTCGCGCGCTTCGCTTGCGCGCACCCTTCCCAAGCACGGATCGCAAAGAGCGCGATCCGCACTTGGAAAGGGTGCCTGTTTCAAGATCAACCCCATTCACCCTTCCGGGGAATGACTGGGGAAGCTCAGCCTAGTACCGGCGTTCCACCACGCTCCAGGTGATGAGCGGCTTGATGGCATCCACGTACTTGCCGCGCCCCGTGGCCCCGAAGTCCTTCACGTACGCGTGCTCCCACACGTCCACCACCAGGATGGGATGGGCGCCGACGGGGATGGCGTTCTCATGGTCCTGGAACCAGGCGTTCATGAGGCGGCCGGTCATGGGGTCCTTCACCAGGGCGGCCCAGCCGATGCCGGGCATGGTGGCGGTGGCCTTGAAGGCGGCCCACCAGGCGTCCCAGCTGCCCCAGGTGTCCGCGATGGCCTTGTGGAGGGGGTGGTTCTCCGTGGGCTTGCCGCCGGCGGCGGAGAGGCCCTCGAAGTACCACTCGTGGACGCGCATGCCGCTGAACTCGAAGCCCAGGCGGCGGCGCAGCTCCTGCACCATGGCGCCGCCCTTGCCTTCGCGTTCCGCGCCGACGACGTCCTTCAGCAGCGCGTTGGTGCGCGTGACGTAGCCCTTGTAGAGGGTGAGGTGCTCGGCGAGCAGGTCCTTGCTGAGGCCGTTGAGGCCGCTGCCGAAATCGAAGGGGCGGGCCGCGTAGTCGGCGTTCGCGCTGGCCATGGACATGGACGTGGCCTTCTTGTCCTTGTCGTCGGCCTTGAGGGCCGTGGCGGCCGCGCCGGCGGCGAGGGTTCCGAGCAGGGTTCGGCGGTCCATGGGAGCTCCTTGGGGTGGGGTGCCCCAGGATACGCCGGAGGGCGGATTCAGCTCCGCACCATCTGCCAGCCGAGGCGGAGGATGAGCAGGCCGACCACGGCGATGAAGACGCCCCGCACCCAGCCGCTGCCCTTCTTCAAGGCCACGTGGGCGCCGAGCCACCCGCCGAGGCCGTTGCCGACTGCCATGGCCAGGGCCGCCTGGGGGATCCAGCTGCCCTGCCAGACGAAGAGCACGGTGGCGGCGATGTTGGAAGCCCAGTTCACGGCCTTGGCCAGGGCGGAGGAGCGCAGGAAGTCGAAGCCCAGGACGGCGACGTAGAGAAAGATCAGCAGCGAACCCGTGCCGGGCCCGAAGAAGCCGTCGTAGAAGCCCAGCGCGAAGGAGATGGCCGCGGCGAGGCCGCGCTGATGGACCTGGCCGTACTTTGGCGCGTGGAGCTTCCCAAGGTCGGGCTTCAGCACCGTGAAGAGCAGCATGGCGATCATCAGGCCGAGCATCACCGGCCGCAGGAAATCGCCCTTCACCTGGTAGGCCAGGGCCACGCCCCCGCAGGCGCCGAGCATGGCGGCGAGGACCGGCCAGACCATGTCGCGCCAGGGCAGCGTCCCCGCCCGCAGGAACTTCGCCGCGGCCATGGTGGTGCCCGTGCAGCTGGAGACCTTATTGATGCCGAGGATGGTGGGCAGCGGGATGCCCCCCGGGAGACCGGCGGTGGGAAAGCCCAGCATCAAGGCAGGAATGGTGATGAGGCCGCCGCCCCCGACGATGGCGTCGAGGAAGCCGGCGACCAGGGCCGCGACGGCGAGGAAGAGGAGGATGGCGGGGGAC
>JBGASS010000152.1:0-6206 GCA_044229555.1 Holophagaceae bacterium | reverse complement strand
CTACGCCGTGGAGGAGGTGCGGAAGTACCTCTACGAGAAGTACGGCAAGGACGCGGTGCTGAACGGGGGCCTGGAGGTCTACACCTCCATCGATTCAGCCTGGCAGGTGGCGGCCAACGAGGCCGTGCGCACGGGCCTTCGCGCGGTCGACCGGCGGCGGGGCTTCCGCAAGGAGGCGCTCCAGATCGTGGAGGACCCGGACAAGGTCCAGCTGCCGGGCTGGCGGCGCTACATCGAGGAGGGCGACCAGGTGCAGGGCGTGATCCTGGAATGGAAGGACCCGGCCGCCAAGGACGGCCACGCCCGGGTCCGCTTCGGCGCGGCCACCCTCAAGGTCCCCGTCTCCGCCTTCGCCTGGGCGGGCAAGGACATCGCGAAGCAGCTGCCGAGGGGCGCGGCACCTCTCTTCCTCGTGAAGGACGCGGACGAGGAGGGCCGGCCCCTGCAGGTGGAGCTGGACCAGGAGCCGGACGTGGAGGCCGCCCTGCTGGCCATGGATTCGAAGTCCGGCGAGGTGCGCGCCATGGTGGGCGGCTACAGCTACGCCCGCAGCCGCTTCAACCGCGCCTGGCAGGCGGAGCGGCAGATCGGCTCCACGGTGAAGGCCTTCGTCTACGGCACGGCCTTCGAGCAGGGGATGACCCCGGCGACCCTCGTGAACGACGTGCCCACCCGCTTCGTGGATCCGGTCATGTTCAACATCGTGGAGGGCCCGGACGGGCGGCTGGACGCGCGCCCGGCCCGGCCCGGCGCCAAGGAATACGCCCCCAAGAACTACGAACGGGACAACTGGGGGCCCATCCCCATCTGGGAGGCCATCCGGGACAGCCGGAACGTGCCCGCGGTGCGCACCCTCGACGAGGTGGGCATCGGCCACGTGCGGGACTTCGCCGCCAAGGTGGGCGTGGCCGGCACCATCCCGCCCTATCCGAGCCTGGCCCTGGGGGCCGCGGACCTGCCCCTCAAGGACATGGTGCGCGCGTACGCCACGTTCTCGAACTACGGCCGGCTCGCGCCGGCGCCCTTCCTCATCAAGAAGGTCGTGGATCGCAACGGCCGCGTGCTGGAGATCCACGAGGGCGTGGCGGGCGACGAGGTGGTGGACCCCAAGATCGCCTTCGAGCTCATCCAGTGCCTCCAGGGCGTCGCCACCCAGGGCACCGGCGCCCGTACCAACGACCTGAACTGGCCGGTGGCGGGCAAGACCGGCACCACCGACGAGCACACGGACGCCTGGTTCCTGGGCTTCACCACCCGCCTCACCTGCGGCGTATGGGTGGGGCTCGACGCCAAGAAGACGATCTACCGAGGCGCCGACGGCGGCAAGGTGGCGGTGCCCATCTGGACCGAGTTCATGAAGACCGCCGTCCAGGGCACCCCCAAGGAGGAGTTCAAGGCCCCCGAAGGGATGGAGTGGGCCAGGGTGGACCGCTACACGGGCCTCCTGGCGGGCGGGGCCACCACGGACAAGGTGCTGAGCCTGGCCTTCCCCAACGGCGCGGCCCCCAAGGACGAAAGCACCGCGGAGGCCATCGGGCGGATCCGGGAGGCCCGGGACAAGGCCCGCAACGCCGTGGCGGAAGTGCGGGTCTGGGGCCGGGGCCGCCCCAAGGAGGCCGGCGACGCCCCCATCGACTGGAACAAGATGATGGAGCCCCCCAAGGCGGAAGCGCCCAAGGCCGACGCCAAGCCGGAAGCCAAGCCCGACGGAAAGGCCCCGGCTGAGAAAGGGGAAGCCCGGAAGACAGGCCCCCAGAAGAGCTGGCGATAGGCGAGAGGCAGGACCCTCCTGCGGGGCGGGAGGTTGTAAGATTCCCCATGCCCAAGCTCTCCTATCAAGACATCCAGCGCCTCCCCAAGACCGACCTCCACGTCCACCTGGACGGCTCCCTGCGCCTCGAGACCATCCTCGACCTCGCGGAGAAGCAGAAGGTGAAGCTGCCCGCGGAGGACGTGGACCGCCTGCGGCCCCTCGTCCAGGTGGGCGATGAGTGCAAGTCGCTCGTGGAATACCTCAAGGCCTTCGACGTCACCCTCAGCGTCATGCAGACCTACGAGGCCCTGGTGCGCACGGCCTTCGAGCTGGCGGAGGACGCCGCCAAGGAGAACGTCCGCTACATGGAGGTGCGCTACGCGCCCATCCTCCACCAGCAGCAGGGCATGACCCTGCACAGCATCGTCCAGGCGGTGCTGGAGGGCCTGAAGCAGGCCAAGAAGAAGTACAACATCCAGACCGGGGTCATCATCTGCGGCATCCGCCACATCAGTCCGGAGATGAGCAACAAGCTGGCGGACCTCACCGTGGCCTTCAAGAACAAGGGCGTGTGCGGCTTCGACCTGGCCGGCGCCGAGGAGAACTTCCCGGCGAAGAAGTTCAAGGAGGCCTTCGGCCGCGTCCTCGCCAACAACATCAACTGCACCCTGCACGCCGGCGAGGCCTTCGGCCCCGAGAGCATCCACCAGGCCATCCACCTCTGCGGCGCCCACCGCATCGGTCACGGCGTGCGCCTCATCGAGGACGGCGACCTGCTCAATTATGTCAACGACCACCGCATCCCCATCGAGTGCTGCCCGCTCTCCAACGTGCAGACCAAGGCCGTGAAGCGCATCGGCGACCACCCCATCCGTCTCTTCTACGACCTGGGCCTGCGGGTCACCGTGAACACGGACAACCGCCTCATGACCAACACGTCGGTCTCGAAGGAGTACCTCACCATCCACGAGGAGCTCGGCTTCAGCCTCGACGAGATCAAGGAGATCATCATCATGGGCTTCAAGAGCGCCTTCCTCCCCTACGCCATCAAGCGGGCGATGCTGGCCGAGGTGGTGGAGGAGTTGAAGGCCTTCAAGCCGAAGAGCTTGGAATCGAAGCGGGAGCAGCTCTGAAGGAGGCGCCATGTCCCAGACCTACACCGCCGTGGTGAAGCAGGAGGGGGACGTCTGGATCGGCTGGATCGAGGAGATCCCTGGCGTGAACTGCCAGGAGGCCACGCGGGAAGCCTTGATGGAAACGCTTCGTGTGACCCTCGCTGAGGCCATCGAGTTCAACCGATCTGAAGCGAAACTCGCCGCTGGCGCTGGATTTGAAGAGCGGCCCATCGCCGTATGAAGTTGCGCGACCTGCTCCGCCACCCGAAGGCGCAGGGCTCTGAATTGCTGCGGGAAGGTGGCCGGCATTCGTGGTGGCACAACCCCACCACAGGACGCCGAAGCGCGGTCCCGCGGCATGTCGAGATCAATAGCCACCTCGTCCGCAAGATTTGCCACGACCTTGGCGTTGAGGCCCCAGAATCCGGAAAGTGAAGGGAATCGGCCCCATGCCCATTCACCTCGATCCCATCGCCCACGTCCGCGGCGGCCGCGTCGAGCCCGAGGATGACGCCTGGGGCTCCGTCGAGGCCCGCATCGAGCTGGACACCTCACGCTTCGGTCCCGAGGCGCTGCAGGGTCTCGAGGCGTTCTCCCACCTGCTGGTCGTCTACCGTTTCCACCTGGCCAATTCCGCCCGCATTGAAACCGGGGCACGGCACCCGCGCAACAACCCGGCCTGGCCGAAGGCCGGCATCTTCGCCCAGCGGGGGAAGGACCGGCCCAACGGCCTCGGCGTCTCGGTCTGCCAGATCCTTCGCGTGGAGGGCACGACGATCCATGTGCGCGGGCTGGACGCCGTGGACGGCACGCCGGTGCTGGACCTCAAGCCCGTGATGCAGGGCTTCGAGCCGCGCGGCGAAATCCGGGAGCCCGCCTGGGCGATGGAGCTGATGCGCGGCTACTGGTAGCGGCCGGCAGGCGCTGGCGGCGGGGCCCCTCCTCCTGGCGTGAGGGCGGCCTGGGCGGCCCGGGTCCGCCCGGCCACCCCGGCGACCGCCTCCGCCACGGCTTCGGGGCGATGCTTCTGGATGTAGTGCGGGCTCCGGATCCACAGGTGTGCCGCGCCCGGGATCGAGGCCGCGGTTTCCGTCTGAAGGGCCCGTTTCAGGTTCTTGAACTGGGCCGATTCGCCCATGGAGGATTCCTCGGCGCTCAGCACCACCGCGGGCAGCTGGGGTGGAAGGGGCGGAAGCCTGCGCCAGGCCGCAGCGTCCTTGGAGGCCTCGAACTCGGCCCGCATGTGCCGCGGGAACAGCATGGACAGCGCGGACACCACGCGGTGGTCCGTCGGCGCTTCCACCTGCATCCGCGTCCACTGGTCGGGATGGGTGGGGTCCACCAAGACGAGGCCCGCCGTCTCCCCGGGGAAGAGCCGGGCGAAAGCCTGGACGTACAGGCCGCCCAGGGAATGGCCCACCAGGAGATAGGGCGGGGGAACGGCACGGGCCTGCAAGGCCGCATGGAGGTCCCGTGCGATGGCCGCGGGGTCCCTGGGCTGGGCGGTGGAACGGCTCCAGCCATACCCGGGGCGGTCGTAGCTGACCTGGCGAAAGGTCTGCGGCAGGCGGGCCGCCACGCCTTTCCAGACCGAAGCGCCATCGCCCAGGCCCGACTCGAACACCACCGTCGGCCCCGGGCCGCCCTCCACGTGGAGCTCCAGTCGGCTCTGCCCTCCAGGGGCGGTTGGGCCCAGCCTCGGTCTGGAACAGGCAGCGACGGCGCAAAGTAGCAGGGCGGCCACCAGGGCCTGTCGGAATGGGATGAGCATGGTTTCCTCGAGGAATGAAAGAAGGCCTTACGGAAGCGTCTGATCCCTGGCCAGGAGGTCAGGAAGGGCAGGTCCGGGAGGCCCCTGCCAACCCTCCCGGCCGACGCCGGAAGGGATTGAGGCAGGCTACGAATGGGCGACGGCGCTCCGTACCTGGGGTGGAACGAAACGGTTTGCCGGAGCCGTGAAACGGACGGAAGCGGGCTCCAAAGGCGCCACGGACCAGAATCCGGGCGTGGAGGACGCCCAGGCCGATTCGCCCGGGAAGCGGCTCGGGGCTGAATCGATCCACGGTCGCAAGGAGTCGTGCGGCAGCTTCCCCGATCCGGCTCGCGACGCCACCGTCCGGCTCGCGCCCTGGCGGGCGCCTGATGCCGCTTCCAGGTCGTACCGTTGCCATGCCGGTTTTCCCGGAGGGCGCGATGGAACCTGCAGCCAAACCAGAGCGGTACAGCAGCCTCGACAGCCTGCGCGCGGCCATGATGCTCCTCGGCATCTATATCCACGCCGTCGCGCCCTTCTCGACCCTGCCCGACGTCTGGTGGTACCGGGACGCCGCGGCGTGTCCGGCCTTCGACCTCCAGCTGCTGGTCATCCACACCTTCCGCATGCCGGTCTTCTTTGCCATGGCGGGGTTCTTCGGCGCCCTGCTCCTGGCGCGGCAGGGTTCCGCCGCGTTCTTGCGGAACCGCGGCCAGCGCATCCTGCTGCCCCTCCTCGCCGCACTGGCCTTCGGCATCCCGCTCCTCAAGGCCCTGCAGCTCGTCCAGCGCCTCCTGGCTGCCACCGGCGAGGTCCGGATCCAGGACTTCCTGGCCTGGTATCCGCGGCTGCTGTCGGACTTCAACGCGGGCCCCTACTGGTTCCTCCTCACCCTGGTCCAGTTCTACGCGCTGGCACTGCTGCTCCGGCCCTTCGGAAAGTTGTTCGCGGACAGGAAGGCCGCTGAGGCAGCCGCCAGGGTCGCGGACAGGCTGTTTACCGCCGCCTGGGGTCCTTCGGCCCTGGCCCTCCTGAGCATGGCGGGGCTGGCCGCGGTCCCGGCGGGCGTGTTCCCCGCGCCCCAGGGCTTCCTACCCGAAGCGAGGGTCCTCGGCGTCTACGCTCCCTTCATCCTCTTCGGTTGGATGCTCTACCACCGCCGGCATCGCCTCCAGGGCTTCGTCCAGGGCGCCTGGCGCCATCTCGGCCTTGGCCTCCTGTGGATGGTCGCGACCCTCGCGGCGGTTTCGGCCCAGCTTGGGAATGCCGACGGGAAGTCCGTGGCCTTCATTGCGACGGTGGTGGCCGGCTCCCTCTGCGTGTGGGAGATGCTCTACGCCCTCCTCGGCCTCTTCCAGCGCTACCTGGGCACCGAGCACCGCGTCTTGAAATACCTCTCCGACAGCTCCTACTGGCTCTACCTCGCCCACTCGCCGGTGCTCCTGGCGGTCCAGCTCCTCGTCTTCCGGACCGCCTGGCCGGGCTCCCTGAAGCTCGCCGTGACCCTGGCCGTGGCCGTGCCGATCCTGCTCGCCTCCTACCACTGGCTAGTCCGTTCCACCTGGATCGGGGCCTGGCTGAACGG
>JBGASS010000151.1:0-6599 GCA_044229555.1 Holophagaceae bacterium | reverse complement strand
TCGAAAGGGATCCCATGAACTTCCTTCTGATGGCCGGAATGATGGTCCTGATGATCGTGGTCTTCCATGGCCGCAGGCACCACGGTTCCTCCCGCGAGCCTTCGCACCATGCAGCCAGGGGACAGGACCCGAATTCGTTGAGGGCGGAGCCCGCCCCGGAGCCCCGCAGTCCCGCCACCGCACCTTCCACCGGCTCGCAGCCCGACGCTGAGCCTGCTGTCGACTTGCAGACTTTCGAAACGCAATCCCTTCCACCCGCGAACGAACCCTGACGGGGCTTGACCATGCGAAGGCCGCCGGCCATCCCATTGCACGCCAAGCGGTGGTGGTTCATCGCCGCATGCATGGTGCCCTTCGCCCTGCTCGGGCTTTGGTCCGCACTGTTGATGCGAAGCGCGCGCGCCGCTCAGCATGGGTTGGACCACTGCGCGGTCTGGACCCTGGAAATCGGCCGGACCCTGGAGGCCTTCGAGGATCTCAACTTGAAGGCCTCCCGGCTGATGGAGGCACCAAGCCTCACCGCGGGAACAAGCTCGGTGGAATCGGCCAAGGAGGCGCTGCGTGACGCTCGGCAGGAGCTCGGCCGGCGGACGTCCTGGGAGTCGGACTTGCGACTGGATGCCTTGGACCAGGCCCTGAAGGAGGACCTCGACCAGCTCGACCAGGTCCAGACCGCGCTTCTTGCCAGGGAGAAACCGAAAACCGGACCAGAGAAGGCCGAAGCTTCCAATGCAATCAAAGCAGCCCTGGCCCATCTGGATCATCGCCATCGGGGCGCCCAGGGTGCCTTCAGGAACCTGATCGATACCATCGGTCGAAGCTGGAATTCCGATCCAGGCCAGCCTGCGAAACATCGATCAGCTCGCGCTTTTCTCGATGAGTTCCTCGTGATTGCGCTGGCCCTCGGGGCTGCTGGATGTGTGGCCCTCTGGTCGAAGCTACGGGCCGATGCCCTGGCCCGCTTCGATCAGACCCTCGTGGACACGATCCCCGATGGTGTGTTGGCGTGGGGCGAGGACGGCCGAGTCCTGGTGGTGAATCCTGCCCTCGGGAGAATCGTGGGGCCCGTCAACCATGCGTTCACGCCGGGAATGACAATCGGGGACCTTCTCCCTCCAGACCCCCGGAAACGCCTTGAAGAGTCCGATCCTGGGGACTATGTCGTGTTCAATTTGCACCAACCCTCAGGGAAGTTGCTGGCCATCGAGGCAACCGCGGGAAGCGTTCAGACCCCAACGGGGTCGGTTCACCTGGCGGTGCTGCGGAATTCCACTCGATCCGTGGAATCGGAGCGCCGTTTCCTGGAGTCCGAAAGGCTGGCCGTGATTGGGAGGAATACGGCATCGATCTGCCGAGATCTCCAGCGGCTCTTCCGTCCCATCCCGCTTGCCGTTGAGATGCTGAAACCCGAGGCGAAAGGCCGGCGACGAGGAGACGGGACCTGGGAAGAGCTGGAACGTAGCGTAAAAGACACCGGAGATCTGCTCCGCCAGATGAACCAGTTCGCGCGTGCGGGCCGCCTTGACGAGGAGTCCACCGCCTTCGACATGCATGCTTGCGTGCAAGAGACCGTGGAGGCCTTCTACAGCCAAGGCGTTCCCCTGGGAAGCCTCTCTCTCGACCTATCGACCGTGCCGGCGCTGGTCGTCGGCCCAAGGGAAAAATTCATGGCCGCTCTCAAGTTCCTCCTGGAACGGGCCCTGGATGCGACAGGAGGAGGCCCGATCGTCCGGGTGCGGACCTGGGACGAAGAGGAAGTCCATGTCATCGAGGTCGCCGATTCGGGTGATGCGATTCCCGATACCCAGATGGCCTCGGTCTTCGACCCGGTCTTTTTCACATCGATGGAAGCGCCCGAAAGCGGGTTTGGGCTGTTCAACGTGGCGGCGACGATCCGGGAGCTGCACGGCTCCATCCGCGCGGATCGCCTCAAGGGCGGCTGGACCCGCTTCCTGATCCAGATCCCCCGTGGGAGGTGAACATGCCCAAGCACAGGCCCTCCCTGCCGATGCCCGACCCCCAGAGGCACGCACCCAAGCGCCATTTCAAAGGTCTGGTGATGCCTCCGGTGCCCCACCCTCCCGGGGCGCCCATCGAGTCCTGCGAACCGCCCACCAGCCCGAGAAGCCGGCGGATGGCGAAGCTGCTGCTCGCCGTTGCCGGGCTGTTGGCCTTCGGCGCGATCGTGTGGAGCGGTCTCGCGGGGCGATCGAAACACGCTCATCACCAGGGCAAGCCATGCCCGGCAGAGCCCGCAGGGCCTGGAACCCCCCGCGTTCCCGCGCCGGGCCCCGTCCCATCGAAATAAACCACGCGAGGTGCCGCATGACCCTTTCAAGCATGTTCGAACCCCAGGACCCGCTTCCCGTGCCACCGATCCCAAGGACCGTGAAGGCGCTGATTGCGGCCGGCTGCACGACCGTCACCGCTGCGGTTCTCCTGCTCGAAATCTACGGGAACCCCGGAACCAACCGACCGTCAGTCCCATCCGGGAGGTTCAAAGCCGCGGCACCCACGGCCCTCCTGTCCTCAGCCGATTGCAATGCTGCGGGGCACTGCACCCCAGGAGGACCGCCATGCCCGAACTGACCTGCAACTCTGGCTTCGACCCCAAGGAAGCCAAGCGAATCGTCTTGACGGGTGGTCCAGGTGCCGGGAAAACCGCCGTGCTGTCGGTACTTCGCAAGACCCTTGGAAGCCACGTGACCATCCTTCCCGAAGCCGCCTCCATCCTGTTCTCGGGAGGATTCCCCCGGTCACCCACCCTGCCGGGACTCAAGGCTGCCCAGCGGGCCATCTTCCGTGTCCAAGGCGAATTGGAACGGATGGCGCAGGAGGAGGGGCGCGCGGCAATCATCCTTTGCGATCGCGGGGCCTTGGACGGCCTGGCCCACTGGCCGGGCTCGTATCGGACGTTTTTCGAGGAAATGGCCGTAAGCCGGGAGGAACTGTACCAGCGCTACGCCCTCGTCATTCACCTCAGGACCCCGTGCCTGGAACCGGGATACACCCCCTTGAACCCAGGTCGGCTGGAGCATCCCGAGGCCGCCATCGCCATCGACCATCGGATCGAAAAGGCCTGGGCGGGCCACCCGCACCGGGTTGTCGTAGGAGGCGCTTCGCATTTCCCGGAAAAGGTCCGCCAGGCCGTGGAGCTGGTGAGAAGCGCGCTGCCCGCGGACTGCCATTTCGCACCCACCCCGGTGTAGGGAGGCCCGCGATGTCCGAAACCCTCTTCCTTGAAGTCATCACGCCCGACAAGAAGGTGTTCTGCGGTCATGTCTCCGAAGTCCGGTTCTCCACGCGCCATCGAGGACAGTACGGCATCCTGCCGGGCCACACCCCGCTGATCACCCTGGTCGGAAGCGGTCTCCTCCAGTTCACGATCCATGGGCTGGAACACTGGATGACGCTCTTCGGAGGCATCGTCGAGGTCCGGGACGACAAGGTCGCCATCCTGGCCCGGGAGTCGGAGACCGTGGACGCCTTGGATCTCGACGCCATCCACGCCGGGCGCCAGATGGCGGAGAAGGCGCTCCGGGAGGCCGAAACGGAGCAGGATCTCGAGATCGCCCAAGTGGCCTTGGAACAGTCTATGGTCCGCCTGAAGGCCGTGAACCTGGCCACGCTCCTCGGGGGGCCGCACCCTCCCCGATGCGCGAAGTGCGGCTGTGACACCTGCCAGTGCTGCTAGGAGGCATGCCATGAAGATCCAGTTTCTCGGAGGAGCCGGCACGGTCACGGGTTCAAAGACCGTTCTGCAGGTCAGGGATGCCCGTCTCCTGGTCGATTGCGGCCTTTTCGTGGGTTCCAAGGACCTGCGGTCGCGAAACTGGGCTGAGCCCGAGGTGGACCCCTCCAGCTTCACCGCGGTGGCCCTCACCCATGCTCACCTCGACCACAGCGGGTACCTTCCGGTGCTGGTCCGCCGCGGGTTCCGCGGCCCGGTGTACTGCACACCGGGGACCCGGGACCTCTCCCAGGTCCTCCTCACGGAATGCGCGCGCCTGATGGCCGAGGACGCTGCGTACCTGAACGAGCATGAAAAGAGCCGCCACCATCCTGCCTTGCCCTTGTTCAGCGAGGCGGAGGCCATGGCCGCGATCGATCTTCTGCGCCCGGTTCCCTCCGGGCACACCGTTGAGATCCAGGAAGGACTGACCCTGCGCTTCACCCGCGCGGGGCACCTCCTCGGGTCCGCCTGCCTGCATATCGAGACTCCGCGCACTCGGCTGGTCTTCAGCGGAGACGTGGGGCGACTCTCGGACCCCGTGTGGCGACCTCCGGAACCCCTTGGCGAGGCCGACATCCTCATCCTTGAATCCACGAGTGGCGTGTGGACCCACCCTGCGGGGGATCCTGAACGCCTCTTCGGCGAGCTCCTCCGGCGGGTTATCGGCCGGGGTGGCGTGGTGTTGGTGCCCACCTCCGCCATCGGTCGGAGCCAGATGCTGCTGCACTTCTATGCGCGGCTCCGTTACCGTGGCGAGGTTCCGGACGTTCCCGTCTTCCTCGACAGCCCGGTCGCCGTGGACGTGACGCATCTCTACGGCGCCCACCCTGAGGACCATCGTCTTTCCCACAGCGCTTGCGTGAACATGGGACGGGTCCCCCACCACGTCTCGCGCCTTGACCAGTCCAGGTCCTTGAGCGCAAACCGATTCCCGATGGTGGTCTTCGCCGGGAGCGGAATGCTCGGCGGGGGGCGGGTGCTCCATCACCTCAAAGCCTTCGGGCCGGATGAACGGAATGCCATCGTCCTGGCGGGATACCAGGCGCCTGGAACCCGAGGCGAAGCCCTGTTGAAAGGCGCGCGTTCCCTGCGGATCCATGGCGAGGACGTCCCGATCCGCGCCGAGGTCGTCCCCCTGGCCGGGCTCTCGGCCCACGCGGACTGCCAGGACCTGGTGCAGTGGCTGGAAGGCCTAGACCGCCCGCCGCGCCACGTCTTCATCAACCATGGGGAGCGGGAAAACTCCGAAGCCTTGAGGGATCACCTCGTCTCCCGGTTCGGCTGGAATTGCACCGTGGCCCACCACCAGGGTCTGGTGAAGCTGGACGAGACCCAGGCGTGGCCCACCTCGGGACTGTCGCGGACTTGATTCCCGAGGTCAGCGTGCCCTCGGCCTAGAAAGGAGTTCGGCCCATGAACGATCTCCCACCACAGAACGCACCTGGACACTTTAGAGAAGCCGCGAGGCGCACGGCTGCCATGTGGATGGCAGGAGTCCTGGTCATCTCAGTGATCCACGCCCTCGCGTTGACCCGGGAAATGCCCCTCCTCAGCGCGCTCACCGCGCGACTGTTCCTGGTCCCCGTGGCCTTCGCGGCGGTGGCGGGAGGCCTGTTCCAGGGATCAGCATCCGGCCTGGCGGCGGCCCTTGGCCTGGTCTCGGTGATGCTCCTCCACACGGGGCACCGCCACGGTGGGGGCTGGGACGCCACCTTCACCGAGCACCTGATCGAGGCCCCCTTCTTCGTCGCGTTCGGGGCCGTCACGGGCTTCTTCAGGGACCACCTCCACCGGGAGCAGCGTCGGCGGGACCGGGCCATGGACCTGTTTTCGCGCTTCGTCTCCCCCAGCGTGGTGGAGGAGATCATGGCGCGTGGCGCCATCCTCGAAGGCGAAGAGACGGAGGCCACCGTCCTCTTCGCCGATGTGCGCGGCTTCACGTCCCGCTGCGAAGGGATGCCCCCCTCCGAAGTCTTCAACCTCCTGAACCGGTTCTTCGGGGAGATGGTCGCGATCGTCTTCTCTGAACGCGGCCTCCTAGACAAGTACATCGGCGATGCCGTGATGGCCGTCTTCGGCGTACCGATCCGGAGCCGGGATCACGCGGCGCAGGCGGTGCGGGCCGCCCTGGCCATGATTGCGCGCCTGGAGGCGCTGAATGCCGAAGGGTATTTCGGGGACGAGCCCATCCGCATCGGTATCGGCATCCACACGGGCCCCCTCATGGCCGGCCATGTGGGCTGCCTGGAGCGCATGGAGTACACGGTCATGGGGGATACGGTGAACGTCGCATCCAGGCTCCAGGCCCTGACGAAGGAGTACGGAGTGCCCCTCCTGGTCTCGGAGGCAACCCGCACAGCCGTCGCCGGGCAGGACTCCCTGGAGTTCCGGGAACTGGATCTGGTGAAGGTGCGCGGCCGCACAGCCACCCTCCGAATCCATACCGTGGAACCTCGAATCGGGATTCCTGCGCCTCCCGAGTGACCTCCCTATCAGGGAGACCCCGAAGGGGCTTTGTCAGCGGCGACCCATGGAGATGGTCCCGGACCCGCTCGTGCACCCGGGCGTGACGCCCTCAAGGGTGTAGGTCCCGGTCATCCCATCCATGGAACCGTTCATGGTCATGACCATGCGCAAGTGGTTCCCGGTGTGGGCCGCGTCCGACCAGAGGTCCATCACGATCTGGGTCCCCGGACCCATCATCCCGCCCCCCATCATGCCTCCGGACATGGGGGCATTGGTGACCATGTGGGAATCCTCTCCGAAACACCCGGTGGTGTTCAGCATCTTCATGCCGGAGAGGCTCATCATCGAGCCGCTCCCCGCCATCATCGTGAACGAGAAACCCGGCGGGACCGGGCCAGTC
>JBGASS010000150.1:0-7142 GCA_044229555.1 Holophagaceae bacterium | reverse complement strand
GGATGCGCTTCAAGGCCGCCGCGAGCGCCTCCACGTCCCCCGGCGCCGTCCCCGGCAGCATGGACACCCGCACCACCGACCGCGCCTCGGCCTCGCTGAAGCCCAGGACCAGGATGGCGTGGCTGGGCTTGGTGGCGCCGCTGTGGCAGGCGCTGCCGGTGCTCACGGCGAAGCCCTCCAGGTCGAGGGCCATCTGCACCGCCTCGCCGCTGTGGCCGCGGAGCAGCAGGGAGCTGGTGTTCGGCAGGCGCGGCTGCTCCTTCCCGATCACCGCGTAGTCCTCGGACCAGGACAGGACTTCCGCTTCGAAGGCATCGCGAAGCTCCGCGAGCCGGGTGTTTGCGACGAGGCGATCCGGGACGTGTCGCGCCGCTTCCGCGAGCCCCAGGATGGCCGGCGTATCTTCGGTGCCGCCGCGCCGCCGGCGCTCCTGGGGGCCCTCCATCACCGGCTCCCAGGGCAGGCTGGGCCGCATCCAGAGCAGGGCCGCGCCCCGGGGGCCGCCCATCTTGTGGCCGCTGAACACCGCCGCGTCGCAGTCCGAGAGGTCCACGGGCACCTTGCCCCAGGCCTGGGCGCAGTCCTTGACGCGGATGGCGCCCGGCGCCTGCGGCATGGCGCCCAGGATCCCCGTCTCGTTGTTGGCCGCCATCTGCACCACCGTGGCGACCCCCTTCAGGCCGCCGGGAAGCCACCGCAGCGCCAGCCAGTCGTTGAGGGGATTGAGGCAGGCGCTGTGCTCGCCGGGATTCACCGCGGCGGGCTGCCCGCCCAGGGCCGGGGCGAGGCCGCGGAGCAGCAGGTGCAGGGCCTCCGTGGCCGAGGCGCAGAAGACCAGTTCGCCGGGCGGGACGCCGAGCCCTCCGGAGAGGGCCCGCCGGGCCTCTTCGAGGGCGTGGCGCGCCCCCTGACCTTCCCGGTGGGTGCTGGTGGGATTGGCCCACAGCTCCGCCGCGGCCCGCGCCATCACGTCCAGCACGGACGGCAGGGGCGGCGCGGTGGCGTTGGCGTCGAAGTAGCGGCGGGCCATGGCCCAAGCATCGCAGAAGAAGGCCGCAAGAATCGGGTCGTCCGGTCCGGGAACGGCGCCGATCCTAGGGTCCTGGAGGTTCCATGCAGCCCGTCCCCGCCCACGCCCTGCCCGTCCCCGCGGCCCCCGCCCGCCTTGCGGTTCCACGCCCGGGCGGCCACCGTGGGGCCATGTCCTCCGACTACGCCCGCGTCGAGGCGGCCATCCGCCACCTGGACGCCCACGCCGCCGAGCAGCCCAGCCTCCAGGAGCTGGCCGCCGTCGTGGGCCTCAGCGAGTTCCACTTCCAGCGCCTCTTCCACCGCTGGGCCGGCGTGACGCCGAAGACCTTCCTCCAGGTCCTCACCCTGCGGGCGGCCAAGCGGCGTCTGGAGGGCGCCGGCAGCGTGCTGGAGGCCAGCCTGGAGGCGGGCCTCTCCGGCCCCGGCCGCCTCCACGACCTCTTCCTGGGCCTGGAGACCCTCACTCCCGGCGAGTTCAAGGCCCGGGCCGCGGGCCTCGAGATCCGCTGGGGGATCCACGACACGCCCTTCGGCGAGGCCTGCTTCGCCCTCACGCCCCGGGGCCTCGCGGGCCTCAGCTTCGGGACGGCGACGCCGGCGGCGCGGTGGAGGACCTGCGCCGGCGATGGCCCGGAGCCGCGCTGCGCCACGATCCCTCGGCCACGGAGGCCTGCGCCGCCGAGCTGGACGCCCGCGCCCGCGGCCAGGAAGCCCCTGCCCCTGCTTCTGAAGGGCTCCCCTTCCAGCTCCGGGTCTGGGAGGCGCTCCCGCGGATCCCTGAAGGAGCCGTCCGCTCCTACGGCCAGCTCGCCGCGGCCGCCGGCGCCCCGGGCGCCTCCCGGGCCGTGGGCACCGCCCTGGCCGCCAATCCCATCGGCGTCCTCATCCCCTGCCACCGGGTCATCCGCGCCACCGGCGCCGTGGGTGAGTACCGCTGGGGCCCGGACCGCAAGCGCGCCCTGCTGGCCCTGGAAGGGGCCCGCGTCCTGGAGCAGGGCGCGTAGACCGGCCTTCCCCCCTTCAACCCCAGCTTCCACGGAGGCCCGTCTTGGCCCTGTCCTTCCGCATCTCCGCCCTGCCCCGGGAACCCTTCGAGGCCCTCTTCGCCCTGGACGACCTGGCCCTCGCCCGCCAGGGCATCCGCCGGCGCCTCGCCCGGGAGAAGCCCGGCTACCCCTGCCGCGTGAGCCTCGAGGACGCGGAGGTGGGCGAAGCCCTCCTCCTCCTGCCCTTCGAGCACCACCCGGTGGCTTCCCCCTACCGCGCCTCCGGCCCCATCTACGTCCGCGAAGGGGCCCGGCAGGCCTTCCCGGCGGTGAACGAAGTGCCCGCGCAGCTCCGGACCCGCCTCCTCTCGGCGCGGGCCTACAGCGCGAAGGGCATGATGCGGGACGCGGCGGTGGTGGAGGGCGCGGAGCTCGAAGGCTCGCTGGAAGCCCTCTTCGCCGACGCATCGGTGGCCTACGTCCACCTCCACAATGCCCGGCCCGGCTGCTTCGCCGCGCGGGTGGAGCGGGCCTGAGGTCGGCGGGCCGGGGCTAAGATGGAGGGATGCCCGCGTCCCTCGAAGGCCAGCTCGTCGTCGCCATCTCCTCCCGCGCCCTCTTCAATTTCGAGGAGGAGAACCGGGTCTTCGATTCCGGCGACGAGGCCGCCTACATGAAGCTCCAGCTGGAGCGCCTCGACCAGGCGGCCCTGCCCGGCGTGGCCTTCCCCCTGGTCCAGAAGCTGCTGGCCTTCAACGACGGCGAGGGCAAGCGGGTGGAGGTGGTCATCCTCTCCCGCAACGATCCGGTCAGCGGCCTGCGGGCCTTCCGCAGCGCCAAGGAAGCGGGGCTGAACCTGGAGCGCGGCGTCTTCACCCGGGGCCGCAACCCCTATCCCTACCTCGAGCCCCTGGGCGCCAGCCTCTTCCTCTCCGTGAAGGAGGAGGACGTGCGGGCCGCCCTGGAGGCGGGCTTCCCCGCGGCCCGGGTCTACCCGGACAGCGCGGTGCAGGCGGAGAAGCACCCCGACGAAGTGCGCATCGCCTTCGACGGCGACGCGGTGCTCTTCGGCGACGAGGCCGAGCGGGTCTACCAGGACCAGGGCCTCGCCGCCTTCCACCGCCACGAGGCGGACCGCTCCGCGGATCCCCCGCCCCCGGGGTCCCTTCAAGCCCCTGCTGGAGGCCCTGCAGCGCCTGCAGGCCTCCTCCAGCGGCCAGATGCGCATCCGCACGGCCCTGGTGACGGCCCGCAGCGCTCTCGCCCACGAGCGGGAAGGTCACCCTGCTGAAGTGGAACATCGCCGTGGACGAGGCCATGTTCCTGGGCGGCCTCGACAAGGCGGACTTCCCAGTGGGAATTTGCCCCGACTTCTTTCGACGACCAGACCTGGCTACTGCGACGCCGCGTCGAAGGAAGTCCCCACGGGCCACGTGGTGGGCGGGGTGATGAACCGGGAGCCCGGCGCGAGCCTCACCGTCCGCGCCTTCGCCCGCTACAAGGGCCTGCTGGGCTTCGAGCGCCTGGAGCTTGCCCTGCCCGGGGACCCTCGGCGAACTGCTGGCGGACCCCCGCTTCGCCGCCCTGCCCAGGGAGGCCCTGCTGGCGGTGAACCAGGCCTTCGCGGATCGCGGCGCGGCGCTGGAGGACGGCGACGAGGTGGCCCTGATGCCGCCGGTGAGCGGGGGATGAAGGCCTTTCCCTGGGCCGTCCTGGTGCCCCTGGATGCGATGGCCGTCCTCCTGCTCGGCAAGCTGTTCTTCGGAGATGTCGCGGGCTTCCTGGACGCCCTGCTGCCCGACGAGTACGGCTTTGCCTTCGATCAGTACCGGGTGCTGCTCTACCTGATCCTCGTCGCCCTCGTGGTCTATGGCGAGCTGAAGGCCTTCGGCGGCTTCTGAAGCGCCGCCAGGGCCGCCCGGCAGCTGGCTTCCTCGTCCAGGAGGCCGGTCCTGGCGAAGAAGCCGGCCAACCGCCGCAGGTGGTCTGCCGGCGGCGTCTCTGTGGCCCAGCAGAGCTTCGCCAGACACTCGGGGCAGAAGGCCAGCGGATAGCGGTCCGCCTCTTCCATGTGCTCGCTGCCGGCCATGTTGCACTCGTAGCGGATGCAGTGCTCCAACGAGAACATGTGGGCGGTTTCGTGGGTGGCGGTCTTGAGTGCGCGCAGCAGGCAGAGGCGGAAGGCCTCGGGGCTTTTGGATGGATCCCCATTGCGGGCCAGGGACCACACGCCCACGCGATCGTGGAGGGAGGCCTCGCCGAAGACGAAATTCCAGCCTTCTCCGGGCCAGAGGTCCACCGCCGTGAGGGCGATCATGGCGGCGGCGTCCTTGGGGAGGCTGGGCTTGAGCACCTCGTCGCGGACGTAGGAGGTAAGGATCTGGGTCTGGCGTTCCACCGGATGCGTTCGTCGGCCCTTCCAGGGGATCAACGCCATGGGCCGTTCCGGCAGCATGCGAAGGGGGCGGTTGAAAGTGATCCCCAGGAACTCCCCCGTGAGGGCGACGATCCGACGCTGTTCGGGGGTGAATTCGGCCAGGGGCTGGAGGTAGAGGACCCGGCGCTCCCCTCGGGGCAGGATGGGATCGCAGGCCAGGTATTGGCGGAAGGTCTGCCCCGCTTCCGAGTGGAGGCTGCGCCAGTCCCCCGGGCGGGGCGGCCCCGCACGCCGGTGCAGGGGCTTCAGCGCGGAGATCATCTTCCGGAGCTGCCCGGGCGAGGGCCCCGATTGATCTCCCCGGATCCCTTGCCCGGACCCTGCGGCCCCGAGGATGAAGAGCGCAGCAGCGAGCAGCAGGACAGTCCTCCCAAGGGTGCTGCCGCCATCCTAGCGGACCGGTCCGCGAAGGCCCCGGCCAGGGTCCGGAGGCTCAGGCCTTCTTCGAAATCTTCCGCCAGGCCTGCCCGTCGAACCGGAACAGCAGACTGGTGGCCCGCCCGTCCGGGAGGGCGGCGAGGACGTGGGCGACGCGGCCCACGCGGCGGGCCTTGAGGGCGACCGGGATGGAACCGTCCTCCGGCTCCCGCCCCAGCGCCGCGTCCACGGCGGCCCGCAGCAGGGCCTCCTCCGCGGTGGCCTGGCGGGCCGAGTCCGGCGCCGGCGCAGCCATCAGGCTCGCGGGAACGAGGGCAAAAGCGGCGGAATAGGGCACCAGGCGGGGCATGGGAACTCCGGATTGTCGAAAGAGCTTGAATGCGGGTACGGCGGGTGGGCTGGGTCGTTTATCGGATGACGGAGGGTCAGGGAATGTTCCCAGAAATTCCGCACGGGGAGTCCGGACCTGCGTCACGCCCGGCCTTCGTCACAGCCGTGTCACCGCGGCTTCAGCCCTCGCTGCGCACGTCCACGATCTCGCCGTTCGTCGCCTTGAGCAGCTCCTGGAAGGCGGGCTCCCGGCGCAGCCGGTCCTCGGGCTTCTCGCTCGCGGCCTCGTCGAAGCGCAGCTCCACGGTCTGCAGGATGGGCACGACCTTCCGCAGGGCGTCCAGCAGGTGGGGATTGGCGCGGTGCTGCTCCAGGTCCTGGGCGGTGTTGCGCACGTTGGCGGGGAAGTGGAAGCGCAGGGCGAAGCCCGCCACCTCGAGGCGCGTGGCCATGTGGGGAAGGGTGGCGAGGGTGCGGGGCAGGGTCGCGCCCAGGGACTTGAGGGCCTCGGACACGCCGGAACGCAGGGCCTCCCCGTCCGCGGGGTCCACCGCCTTCAAGACCGTTGGCGCCGGGGCGGGAAGGGGAGCGGGGGGAGGGGCTTCCGGCTGGGCGGCCACCCGGGCCGGAGGCGCGGGGGCGGGTGCCGGACGGGCCGCCTGGGTCGCGGCGCGAGGGGCCTCCGGCGAGGGGACTCTCGAGGCCTCCGGCCGGGGGGCCGGGGCGGAGCCTCCGGCGAGGGCGTCCAGGGAGGCCAGGTGCGGCAGCTGGGCGGCGGTGAGGAGGGCCAGCTCCACCACCACCCGGGGCAGGCTGGTGTCCCGCAGATCGCGCTCCCGCTGCAGGAGCAGCTGCAGCATGCGGGCGCTGCGCAGCAGGGCCTGGGGGCTGGGGTCGCGGCGGGCGTCGGCTTCCAGGCGGTCCCGGAAGGCCAGCATCAGCTCCTTCCAGAAGCTGGACCAGTCGGCGCCGAGGCCGTGGAGGGCCTGGCAGTGATCGAGAATCGCCGCGGTGTCGCCGGCATGGAGGGCTTCCAGGACCCCCAGCACCCGCACCGCCGGCACGATGCCCAGCTGCTCGCGGACGCCGTCCTCCTGCACGAAGCCGTCCCCGGCGGCGATGACCCGGTCCAGCGTGGTCAGCGCGTCCCGCATGCTGCCCTGCCCGGCTTCCGCCACGAGGCGCAGGGAGCCCTCCTCGAAGCCCACGGCTTCGGCTTCGCAGACGTGGCGCAGGCGGCCTTCGATGAGTCCCGTGGGGATGAGGCGGAAAGGATAGATCTGCACCCGGCTCTTGATGGTGTCCGGCACGTCCTGCAGTTCCGTGGTGGCCAGCACGAAGACCGCGTGGGGAGGCGGTTCCTCGAGGATCTTCAGCAGGGCGTCGAAGGCCTGCCGGGAGAGCATGTGCACCTCGTCCACGATGTAGACCCGGTAGCGGCAGAAGGCGGGGCGGGTCTGCACCTGCTCCCGGAGGGCGCGGGCGTCCTCCACGGAGGCGCGGCTGGCGGCGTCGATCTCCACGATGTCGAGGTTGCTGTCGGGATTCTCGGAGGCCTTGCAGGGATCGCATTCGCCGCAAGGCGTGGCGGTGGGCCCGTGGACGCAGTTGAGGGCCCGGGCCAGGATGCGGGCGGTGCTGGTCTTGCCCGTGCCGCGCACCCCGGCGAAGAGGAAGGCCTGGTGGTGGATGCGGCCAGCCTCCTTGCCCCGCTTGAGGGCGTTGCCGAGGGCCCGCACGGAGGCCTCCTGGCCCACGAGGTCGGCGAGGAGGCGGGGTCGGTACTTCAGGGCGAGGGTGGTCATGGAGTTCCCATTCTACGGGCCTTGTGGCTTCGCCTGGAATTCGGGGGGAAGGGGCGCGCTAGGATGGCCATGGAACGCGGGTTCACGGGGGGACGGATGCAGGTGTTGGTGGCGGGGGCCACGGGTTTCGTCGGCCAGGCGGTGGTGCGGGAGGCCCTGGCCCGGGAGCACCAC
>JBGASS010000149.1:0-6293 GCA_044229555.1 Holophagaceae bacterium | reverse complement strand
GGCGAACGTCCAAAGGAAAGGGCCCCGGGAGGGGCCCTTTCCTTTGGGTGGCGGATCGGTCCGGCTCCTAGGCCTTCGGAATGGGGAGGGTGCGGACCAGCCGCTTGCAGCCGTTGCACAGGATCGTGTAGGTGTCAGGAACCTCGAAGTGGTACCTGAAGCCCGGGCCTTCGAGGGGATCCTGGCTGATCTTCTCGAGGCGCCCGAAATGGTATTCGGCGATCCGGACGCTTTGGGGGACCGTCAGGTCTTGGCCGCAGTGGGGACAGGAAATGGCTGCCATGGGGCTCCTCGGAGATCGGGAATTCAATTCACCTGAGAAAAAGGTACCAGAGGAGCAGGCCGATGAGGCCGAGCATCGCCAGGCCCGCCGCCAGCTTCAGGAGGAAGCGTCCGATCTTCAAGGCGATCCACAGGGCCGCGAGCAGGACGATGCCCGCGGCGGCGGCGGCGAGCCAGGGATGCCTCACCGCTTCCGGCCCTCCGCGTCCCACTCGTAGAAGCCGCGGCCCGCGGCCCGGCCCGTGCGGCCCGCCGCCACGAGGTCCCGGAGGATGGCCGGCGCGCGGAAGGCCTCCAGGCCCGTCGTCCCATGGATGCGCTCCGCGATGGCCAGCCGGAGATCGAGCCCGATGCGGTCGGACAGTTCAAGGGGGCCCGCCGGATGGCCGTAGCCCAGCACCATGAGGGCGTCCAGGCCGTCCCGGTCCGCCGCGCCGGCCTCGAGGAGGCGCATGGCTTCCAGGCCCTGGGCGAGCGCCATGCGCGAGGCGGCGAAGCCGGCCTGGTCCCGGACCTCCACCACGCGCTTGCCCAGCCTCGCGGCCAGGTCCCGGGCCCGCTGGACGGCGCCGGCGGAGGGGCCCGCGGGAACCGCCAGCTCGATCACGCCGCTGCGTTCCATGGGGACGAAGCCATGGAAGCCCAGCAGGGGCCCGGGATGTCCCGCGGCGAGGGCGAGGGCGCCCATGGGGATCGAGGAGCTGCCGGAGAGCGCGAGGCCCCCCCAGGGGGCCAGGACGCTCCAGAAGGCCGCCTTGACGGCCAGATCCTCCGGCAGGGCCTCCAGGACCGCGTCGGCGCCCGCCAGCGCCCCTTCGAGGGAGGCCGCCACGACCAGGCGCGTCCCGGCGAGGTCCCGTTCCGTCGCGGCCATCCGTCCCCGGGCCACCGCCGCGTCCCATCCTGCGAGGATGCGGTTCCGCCCCGCCTGGCCATGCTCCGCATCCCGTCCGGCGAGCCTGACCGCCACGCCGCACCGCGCCGCCCAGGCGGCCAGCGAGCGGCCGTAGGCGCCGGGACCGATCACGGCGAGGCAGGCGATCGGTCCGGCCTCGGCCCCGCTCACGCGCGCTCCAGGCTCAGGTCCGCGGGAATCCCAGTCCCGGCGCGGCTCCGCCAGCCGGGAGCACCGCTTGTTCGGACATGGGCCCCTCCGGGGCTATGATGGACGACGCGCATCCGCCCATCCTAGCGGACCGCGGACTCCCGGCCCCACCCACCGCCTGTTCCCTGTCCGCCACGAACACCCATCCTCGAATGCCACCGCATGCTGATTGACTACGCAGCGCTCACCCATCCCGGCCGCGTCCGCAAGAACAACGAGGATGCCTACCTCGTGAACGCGCTGGATGGCGAGGAGCCCCTGGTCAGCGGACCCCTGCGCAGCCGCTCCATCTGCAAGAACGGCCTCCTCGCCGCGGTGGCGGACGGCATGGGCGGCGCCGCCGCCGGGGAGGTGGCCAGCCGGGAGGGCCTCGCCGCCGTGGCGGTCTACCTCTTCGGCCATTGGGGCCGGCTGCCGGAAGCCGACGTCAGCGAGGCCCTCCTCATCGAGGCCCTGCGCGGGGCGGTGGAGGAGGCCTCCAAGGCCGTGCTGCGCTGGTCCGACGACGACCGCACGGCCCGGGGCATGGGCTCTACGCTGACCTCCACCATGATCTGGAACGGCTGCGCCTACCTGGCCCAGATCGGGGACAGCCGCGCCTACCTCTTCCGCCGCGGGGAGCTGGTGCAGCTCACCACGGACCAGACCCTGGTGCACGAGATGATCGCCGCCGGCTCCCTGACCCCCGAGCAGGCCCGGGTGCATCCCCAGCGCAACATGATCACCCAGGCCCTGGGCTGCCCGACCCCCATCATCCCCGTGCTCGGGAAGGTGGTGCTGCGCCGGGGGGACCGCCTGCTGATCTGCTCCGACGGGCTCCACGGCGAGGTGGAGGACGCCCGCCTGCAGGCCATCCTGGCCCAGGCCTTCAGCCCCCGGCGCACCCTGGAGATGATGCTGGAGGAGGCCCTGAAGAACGGCGGCCGCGACAACATCACGGCCCTTCTCCTGGCCCTGGACGACCCGGCCCTGCTGCTGCCGGTCAGCGGCGAAATCCCCAAGGTGGTGGACCCGGACGCCGCGGACCCGGACAGCAAGGGCAGCCTCATGGGCCGCCTCGGGCGCATGCTCGGGAGCCGCTGATGGGCCGGGGCCTCTGATGGGACTGGCCCAGGGCGGTTTCAGCCTCAAGCGCTTCCTCGTGATGGGCCCGGTGCCCTCGGAGGAGGAGCTGGCGGAGGGCCTGGCGGAGCACCGCTTCCGCCCCTTCCAGGACGGCCTGGAGGAGGAGCGGGCGGGCTGGTGCGACTGGCGCAACCCCCTCATCACGCCCCCGGAGAAGGACTGGGCCACCCAGGAGCGCTTCGCCCTCTTCGGCCTGCGCATCGACAGCCGCAAGGTGCCCACGGCCCTGCTGAAGGCCCACGTGGACCTGCGCCTGCGCGCGCTGCAGGCGGAGAAGGACCTGGCCTTCATCGGCAAGGAGGCGCGCATCTCCATGGCGGACGAGGTGAAGGCCGAACTGCTGCAGAAGGTCCTTCCCGGGTTGAAGGTCGTGGATGTCGCGTGGGACCTGAAGGGCGGCATGCTCTGGAGCACCGCCACCGCCAGCCGCGCCCAGGGCGCCCTCCTGGACCTCTTCATGAAGTCCTTCGGCTGCGAGCTGCAGCCCCTGGCGCCCCTCCTGCTGGCGGGGCGCGTGGCGCCGGAGCTGCCCGTGGAGGCGCTCATGGCGCTGGATCCGCTGGATCTTGAGTTGGAAGAGGCATGAAAGAAATCCAGGTGATCGAACAGGGACGGTTTCTCGGCGAAGAGTTCCTCCTTTGGCTGTGGATGAAGGGCCTCGTGGACGGCGGCCTGTCGGGCCACGAGGGCGACCTTTCCTGCTGCTTCGTGGACGACGCGGTGCTGCTGGCCTCGGAGCGGGGGGACGTGAAGGAGGTCTCCCTGCGCAAGGGCAATCCGGCGGAGAGCCGGGAGGCCTTCGAGGCCCTGAGCCGCGGCATGCGGCCCGCCCGGGCGAAGCTGCGCCTGCTGTCCGGGGACCTGGAGTGGACCTTCACGCTGAACGCCGCGACCCTCGACCTCCAGGCCCTGAAGCTGCCGCCCACGTCCTCGAAGGATCCCCTGGGGCGCATGGCGGACCGCCTCTTCCTCATGGAGGAGGGCTCGAACCACCTGGAGCGGCGCTTCTCGGCCTTCCTGCGCAGCCGAACAGGCGATCCCGGGGCGCTGCAGGAGCGCATGCGCGACTGGGTCCGCAGCGGCCTCGCCCCCTTCACCGGGGACGGCGAACCCGTGGGCGAAGAGGTGCCATGGCGCTGAGCCTTTCCCGCGCGCCGTGTCGCTTGGGGCTTGCGGCCCTGGGGCTGGCGGCGCCGGGGCTGGCGGTTCCTGGACTGGCGGCTGTCCAGGAGCCCGAGCCGGCGCCGGCGGAATTCCTGGGGCGGCTGCCGGACGGCGGCGCGGCGGCCATGCGCCTGGTGTTCCGCAAGGGCCTGCAGATCGAGGCCCGGCGGCTCCCGAGGAAGTTCCTCCTCCGCAAGGCCGAGGCTCCCTGGATCTTCTTCGAGGACCTGTCCCCGGAGGGGAAGAAGTGGGCGCTGAAGGCGGCCTTCCCCGACGACGTGTGGACGAAGGAGGAGGTGCGGCACTTCGTCCGCCACGCGGCGCTGGAATCCGTCTGGCTGATGGCGTCGCACTTCACGGGCCACGGGCAGAACTACGACCGCCTGGAGGCGCTGAACCCGAAGAACCCGGAGAAGCTGGTGGCCGGGGACCTCTGGCGCATCCCCCGGGAGCTGCTCAGCCGGGATCTGGGGGGCCAGGGCCTGGCGCCGGACCGCAGCCAGCCCGAGGACGGCCTGGACGACGAGGCCCGGGTGAAGGCCTACCGGGCGCTGCTCTCCTACGACCAGGACCGGGAAGGGAAGTTCGCGGCCTACAAGCTGCGCAAGGGCGAGGCCCTCTGGTCGTCGGTGGTGATGCGCTACACGGACCGGGTGGACGCCAAGGAAGTGAACCGCGCCGCGGAACTCATCGCGAAGCGCAGCGGCATCGCCGACGTGCGGGGGATCCAGCCCGGCACGACGATCCGGATCCCCATGGAGCTGCTTTCGGATCCCTTCCAGCTGGAGGGCAGCCAGGCCCTCAAGGAAGAGCAGGAGGTGCGGGAAGAGGTGCGCCGCACGCCGAAGCTGGAGGCGGGGCCGAAGCTCGGGGGCGTGCGCATCGTGCTGGACGCGGGGCATGGCGGGCGGGACAAGGGGGCCATGGCCAACGGCCTCTGGGAATCGGACTTCGTCTACGACATCGCCATGCGCGCCAAGCGCATCCTGGAGCAGGACACGGAGGCGACGGTGAGCAGCACCATCGTCTACCCGCGCCTGGGCTTCAAGACGCGGGAGGACATCCGGCGCCCCAGCGACGTGGCCCAGATCCTCACCACGCCGCCCTTCCCCATCGACGGCGAGAGCCCGACGGCGGTGAGCGTGCACCTGCGTTGGGTGCTGGCCAATGACCTCTTCGCGGCCTTCGTGAAGAAGAAGGGCGATCCAAGGAAGACGCTCTTCCTCAGCTTCCACGCCGACAGCCTGCACCCCACGGCGCGGGGCACCATGGTCTACGTCCCCGGCGCCGCCAGCGTGCCCTCGACCTTCGGGCTGGCGGGCCGTCGCGCCGCCAACGTGAAGGAGATGAAGGCCAGCGGCCACGTCGCCTTCACCACCCGCGAGAAGCTCCAGGGCGAAGCCCGCAGCCGCGTCTTCTCCGAGCTCCTGCTGCGCGAGCTGCAGAAGGCCAAGCTGCCCGTGCACCCCAACCGCGCCATCCGCAACGTCATCCACCGCGACGGCAAGAACTTCGTCCCCGCGGCGATCCGGCACAATGCGGCGGCAACGAAAGTACTCATCGAAGTCGCCAACCTCACCAACGAGGCGGATGTGGAGAACTTGACGGATCCGGCGTTCCGGGAGAGCTATGCGGAGGCGGTGGTGAAGGCGGTGCGGGCGTACTACAAAAAGTCGTAACCTCTGAACTCGAAGCGTGGCTCTCATAACCGGTTCTTCGAGTTCGAAAATGTTACGCAAGAACGCACGAATGGCACATCAGCGCCTCTTGCAATCTCCGCAGGGCTTCCCAGAGTGTGCTCCAAGAAAAGCTTTAATGAGAGGCTAGTTTCCCTCCCGTACATGAGTGACTGCTATCCTGAGCTAAGTCTTCTTCCGGAGCGCGTATGGCTACTGACTTCGACGATCTTGAGATTGAGGAGGAACAGGACGACGGTGCGGTATCGGTTGTATACGACATTGCTACATACCCATCGGACTTCACGTTGTCCGGGATAGCTCAGATGTGGAAAGACGGAGACATCGAGATACCAGATTTCCAACGTGAGTTTGTATGGTCAATCAACCAGTCCTCGCTACTAATCGACTCGTTCCTTAGCTGGCTTCCCGTCCCAACTGTGTTTTTCTAGGTGGACGAAAAGAATAACAATCTCGTCATCGATGGACAGCAGAGAATTCTCAGTGTTGTCTTCTATATGGAAGGATACTTTGGATATGAGAGTACTCAAGGTAAGCGCCAAGTTTTCCGTCTGTCAGGTCTAGATGAACGAAGCCCTTACTCGCAAAAACGGTTTGTTGATCTTGAGGAACAAGACCAGCGAAAGTTAAAACAATCTGTACTTCGTGCTGTAAATATTCGTCAGCTTAACCCAACTGGGGAAGGCACAAGTGCGTACCACATCTTTGAAAGACTAAACACGGGTGGCACACCTCTTAAACCTCAGGAAATTCGCAATTGTGTATTTAAAGGTGTCCTTAGTCAGATGTTGAGAGAGGCCAACCGAAATAAGCATTGGAGAAAAATCCTTGGTAAAAAGAACTTAGATAAACATCAAAAAGATGTTGAAATTATTCTCCGGCTTTTTGCTCTTGTAGGTACAGTTGAAAACTATGAGAAG
>JBGASS010000148.1:0-6393 GCA_044229555.1 Holophagaceae bacterium | reverse complement strand
GACGCCACCCACCTGCGCCTCGAGCGCGTGGAACTCTCCACCGGGCGGCGGACGGTATGGCAGCGGCTGGTTCCCCCCGAGCCCGGCAACGTCACCCGCCTCTACAATGTGCGCGTCAGCGGCGACGGCCAGACCGTGGGCTACACCTACACCCGCATCCTCGTCTCGGACCTCGTCGTGGCGGAGGGACTGCAATGACCCTCGCCCCCGGCACGAAGCTCGGCCCCTACGAGATCCTCTCGCCCCTCGGCGCGGGCGGCATGGGCGAGGTGTGGAAAGCGAAGGACGCCCGCCTGGACCGCTTCGTGGCCATCAAGGTGCTGCCGGAGCACCTCACCGCCAACGCCGAAGCCCTGGCCCGCTTCGAGCGGGAGGCCAAGGCGGTGGCCATGCTGGACCATCCCAACCTGGTGTCCCTCTTCGACGTAGGGCGGGAAGGTGGGACGTTCTTCGCGGTGATGGAACTGCTCGACGGAGAAACCTTGAGGATGTTCCTCGCGCGCCAGCGGCCCACCTTGCGCCAAGCCGTGGACCTGGCCCGGCAGATGGCCCAGGGGCTGGCGGCGGCCCACCACCGGGGCATCGTGCACCGGGACCTCAAGCCGGAGAACGTCTTCGTCCTCCGGGACGGCCGGGTGAAGCTCCTCGATTTCGGGCTCGCCAAGCGGGTGGAAATGCCCCGAGGGGCCGAGGCGAGCACCCTCCTCGGCGGCGCCCCGGTGGATTCGGCGGCTGGAAGCCTCGTGGGGACGGTGGGCTACATGAGCCCCGAGCAGGTGCGGGGACAGCCCGCCGACGGACGCTCGGACATCTTCGCGTTCGGTTGCGTCCTGTTCGAGCTGCTCTCGGGCCGGCGCGCCTTTTCCGGGGCCACCGCGGTGGAGGCCCTCCACGCGATCCTCCATGCTGAGCCGGAGCTGGAGGACGAGGCCATTCCGCCAGGGCTCCGGCTCCTCCTTGGGCACTGCCTCGACAAGGATCCTATGCGCCGCTTCCACGACGCCCAGGATCTCGCCTTTGCCCTGGAGGGCAGTTCCCTCAGCGGCAAGAGCCTGTCGGTTCCATCCACCGCCCCGCCCGCCAGGGCGTGGAAGACCCTCGGGCTTCTCGCGGCAGGAGTCCTGTTTCTCGCGGCGGGGTATGTCGTCGGAAGGCGCTCGAGCCCTCCAGGGGCCCACCCCGTCTTCATCCAGGTAGCCTTCGAACCCCTGATGGTCCTGAACGCTCGGTTCATGCCGGACGGCCAGACCCTCCTGGTGAGCGCGGTGCGTCCTGAACAGGCACCCCAGATCCTCGAGATCCGCCCGGACTCCCAGGTCCCCAAGCCCCTCGGACCTCCGGGGACGCACCTGCTGTCCATCTCCAGGAACGGGGAGTGGCTCGTCCTGGCGGACGCCACGCCCATCAGCCTGCGCCTCTGCCGCGGCACCCTGGCGCGGATGAAGCCGGAAGGTGCGCCACGCCCCGTGGACCAGCACGTGCGCGAGGCTGATTGGGCTCCGGATGGCCAGACCTGGGCCCTGGTCCGGGATCTAGGAAATGAACGCGACCGCCTGGAATACCCCTCCGGAACCCCGTTGTATGAGGCCGGGGGATACCTCAGCGACCCCCGGGTGTCCCCCGATGGAAGCCGGGTGGCCTTCTTCGAACATCCCTCCAAGTACGACGACCGGGGCGTACTGAAGACCGTGGACCGGGGCGGCCGGGTCATCCAGCACTCGGGGGAATTCTCGGCCCTGGAAGGCCTGGCCTGGTCCGGGGATGGCGCCGTCCTGCACTTCAGCGCCCAGGAGTTGCAGGGCTCGGAGGGCATGCATCCCTGCTCGGTGGACCTCAGGACGCCGGGTAGGGTCCGGCCAACCTTCAAAACCGCGGGCCAGTTCATCCTCTACGACCTGTCCCCCACCGGCGCGCTGGCGGGATCCCGGGAATCCTTCCGGCGAGGCATCCGGGGACGGCTCCCGGGAGACGCTGCGGACCGCGAGTTCACCTGGCTCGATGAATGCACCGGGGGAGTCCTGTCCCGGGACTTCCGCTGGGTCGGGTTCACGAACGAGAAGGAGGGGGGAAACTATCAGGTGGTCCTCCGCCGAACCGACGGATCCCCGCCTGCGATCCTCGGAGAGGGTCGCGCCGCCGGCCTTTCCCCGGATGGGCAGTGGGCCGTCAGCGATGTGGAGACGCCCTTCCGCCTCATGCTGTACCCGACCGGCGCAGGAACGCCCCGCCAGGTGGAGACCGGAGCGCTCCGCCGGGCCTTGTGGGTGCATTGGTTGCCCGGCGGCCAGGAATTGCTGCTGGTGGGCCAGGAGCCATCCCAACCGCTGAAGGTGTACAAGCTCTCCCTCAAGGATGGGGACCGGCCGTTGCCAGTCTCACTCCCCGGGCTCGCGCAGACGAAAGGAAGTATCTCCGTCTCACCGGATTCGAGCCGCATCCTCGGAGTCCGAGACGACGGACAGGCGGGCCTCTTCGACCTGAAAACCGGTTCCTTCAGCCGGCTTCCCGTGCTCGAAACCGCCTTCTCCGCCGTGTGCGGCTGGAGCCGGGATGGCCGCGAGGTCTACGTTCGAGATCCAGGCAAGCTGCCGATCGCCGTCCAACGGATGGAGGTCGCCACGGGAAAGTTGCGGCCCGTGCCCGACATCAGGTGCGACCTGCCCGATGGGACGGTCCAGGCCAGGGGTTTCAAGATCTACGAGACCGACGCCGGACGGGCGACCCTCTACTCCTATGAAGTGCATTCCAGCGAACTCTATCTTGTCCGGGGGCTTCGATGACCCTCGCCCCCGGAACCCGCCTCGGCCCCTACGAGATCCTGTCGCCCCTCGGCGCCGGCGGCATGGGCGAGGTGTGGAAAGCGAAGGACGCCCGCCTGGACCGGTTCGTGGCCATCAAGGTGCTGCCGGAACACCTCACCGCCAACGCCGAAGCCCTGGCCCGCTTTGAGCGGGAGGCCAAGGCGGTGGCGGCCCTGAACCATCCGGGCATCCTGGGCATCTTCGATATCGGCAACCTGGACGGGAACACCTACGCGGTGATGGAGCTGCTGGAGGGGGAATCCCTGCGGGAGCGCCTGGCCCACGGCCCCCTGCCTCCCCGCAAGGCCACGGAACTGGCGGTGCAGCTGGCCCACGGCCTCGCGGCCGCCCACGAGAAGGGCGTCGTCCACCGGGACCTCAAGCCCGACAACCTCTGGATCTCCAAGGACGGGCGGCTGAAGATCCTCGACTTCGGCCTCGCCAAGCAGATCGTACCCGTCGGCCACGGCTCCCACTCCTTCCTGCCCACGGAGGCCATCAGCCCCGGCCACATCCACCACACGGGACAGGACATGATCCTCGGCACCGTGGGTTACATGAGCCCGGAGCAGGTGCGGGGGGAGGCCGTGGACGCCCGCAGCGACATCTTCGCCTTCGGCGCCGTGCTCTACGAGATGCTCACGGGCCGGCGGGCCTTCTCCCGGGGCACCGCGGCGGACACCCTTGCCGCCATCCTCAAGGAGGATCCGCCGGAACTGGAAGACACGGGCCGGCCCGTGCCGCCGGGCCTGCAGCGGGTGCTGAACCATTGTCTGGAGAAGGATCCCGCCCACCGCTTCCAGGAGACCCACGACCTGGCCTTCGCCCTGGAGAACCTCTCCACCGGCACCATCAGTTCAGCCAGGCTCACCACCCCCTTCGAGCCCCAGAACCGGAGGACGACCTGGACCTGGGCCGCCGTGGGCGCTCTCGCCTTCCTCGGGGCGGGCCTCGCCGGCTGGCTCCTGCGGCGCGGGCCCGCGCCGGAACCCGCCCTGCAGCAAATCACCTTCCGCCGGGGCCACGTACTGCGGGCCCGCTTCACGCCGGACGGTCAGGGCGTCTACTACAGCGCCACCTGGGATGGCGAGACCACGCGCATGTTCCGTATGAAGGCCGGCGGCGGCGAGGCCACGACCTTCGGCCCGCCCAAGTCGGACTTCCTGGCGGTGGGGCGCGACGGCCAGGTGCTCTTCCTCCAGAAGCCGGAGGGCTGGGGCTCCACCTCCACCCGGGGCACCCTGGCCCTCCTGGCCTCGGAAGCCTCGGAGCCCCGCGCCCTGGCCCCGGACTGCGTGTCCGCGGACCTGGCTCCCGACGGCTCCATCGCCGCCTCCTTCCCCGGCACCTCCCAGACCACGCGGCTGGAGTGGCCCCTGGGCACCAAGGTTCTGGAGCGCCCGGGCCTCATCCGCGATCTCCGCGTCTCCCCCGACGGCCGGCGCCTCGCCTTCTGGTTCAGCGATCCCCGGGGCGATACCCTCGCCTGCGTGGACCGGGAAGGTCGCGTGACGGAGCTGGCCACCTTCCAGGGCACCGACAGCCTCTGCTGGACCGCGGACGGTCGCGCGATCCTCACCTCCCTCCCCGGACTTTCCGACGAGCAGTCGCTGCGCCTCGTGGCGGTGGACCTCAAGGGACGCCAGCGCATCGTGCGGGTGGATTCGGCTCTCTCCGTGGTCCAGGACATGGCCGCCGACGGACGGCTCCTGTGGGAGCGGGAACTCTTCGGCGGCGAGATCCAGGTGGGCGGACCGGGCCGCCCGCCCCACCGCGTCGCGGTGGGACCGACCTCCCTGGTGGGCGCCCTCTCCCAGGACGGCCGGCGGCTCCTGGTGAACTCGACCTACGGCAAGGGGGCCCTCCTGGTCTCGAAGGCCACCCTCGCCGACACCCGGGGCGGTCCCGCGGTGGACCTGGGCAGCCTCTTCGGCCTCGACATCTCCCCGGACGGGACCTGGGTGCTGGCTCTGGATCCGCGGAAGAAGGAGGTCTCCCGGGTGCCCCTGAAGATGGGCCTGCCCGCCGCCGTCCGCATTCCTTGGAAGGACCCGAACCTCTTCTCCCTCGCCTTCGGGAAGGACGCCGGCCAGATCCTGGGCTCGGACACGGCGGGCTCGGCCCTCTGGCGCCTGGACCTCGGGAGCGGCGAGGCGAAGGTGCTCCTGGACCGGGAGCAGGTCGCCCGCGCCGCGGCCTTCATCCGCCAGCCCGCGGATCCCGGCGTCCTCCTCATCAAGGGGACCGGGGGGGAGACCCAGACCCTCGACCTGCGCACCGGCGGGCTGAAGCCCCTCGCCCTGAAGCTCGCCGAAGGAGAGTCCGTCGTGGGCTGGAGCACCGACGGCCGCCTCGTGGTGCGCCGGCCCGGCACCTTCGAGGCGCCCCTGGACACCCTGGATCCGGCCACCGGCGCCCGCGCCCCCTTCCAGGTCCTGAAGCCCCCCGACCTCACGGGGCTGATCCGCATCGACGCCATCCTGGTGAGCCCGGACCGCCAGACCTGGGCCTTCACTTGCACCCGCATCACCGACTCGAACCTCTTCGTGGTGAAGGGGCTGCAATGACCCTCCAGCCCGGCGCGAAGCTCGGCCCCTACGAGATCCTCTCGCCCCTCGGCGCGGGCGGCATGGGCGAGGTGTACCGGGCCCGGGATCCCAAGCTGGACCGCCTGGTCGCCATCAAGGTTCTGCCTGGGCACCTGGCGCAGGACGCGGACGCCATGGCCCGCATGGAGCGGGAGGCCAAGGCCCTGGCGGCCCTGCAGCATCCCAACGTGCTGGGCATCTTCGATTTCGGCCGGGAAGGCGGGGTGGCCTTCGCGGTCATGGAACTCCTGGAGGGCGCGACCCTGCGGGAGGCGCTGCAGTCCGGTGCGTTGGCCCGGCGGAAGGCCCTGGACGTCTGCCAGCAGGTGGCCCGGGGCCTCGCGGCGGCCCACGGGAAGGGCATCCTGCACCGGGACCTGAAGCCCGAGAACATCTTCCTGATGAAGGACGGCCAGGTGAAGCTCCTGGACTTCGGCCTGGCCAAGCAGATGCGGCCCGCCGATCCGGAGGGCCCCACGGAGGCCCTGGGCTCCGCGCCGGACACGGAGAAGGGCATCATCCTTGGCACCGTGGGCTACATGAGCCCCGAGCAGGTGCGCGGCGAGGTCCTCGACGCCCGCAGCGACCTCTTCAGCGCCGGCGCGGTCATGTTCGAGGCCTGCACCGGCCAGCGCGCTTTCGCGCGGAGCACCGCCGCCGAGACCATGACCGCCATCCTGAAGGAGGACCCCCCGGATCCTGCGGGCAGCGGCGCGGTCCTCACGGGTTCCCTGCGGCGCATCGTGGAGCACTGCCTGGAGAAGGACCCCGACCGCCGCTTCCAGGGGGCCCGGGACCTGGCCTTCGCCCTGGAATCCGCCGCCGGGGATTCCGGCGCGGCTCCCGGGCCGGTCCCCACCACCCGGACGGGCCTGAACCCGCCGGCCCGCAACCTCCTGCTCGCCGCGTCCTTCGCCCTCCTCGCCGGGCTCGCCGCCTGGGTGGGCCGAGGTGCGCTGCTCGGCACGCCGCCGGCGGTGCCGGTGCGCTTCGATCTCCGCGCG
>JBGASS010000147.1:0-6381 GCA_044229555.1 Holophagaceae bacterium | reverse complement strand
CGGCGAGCTCGACGCCGGGCTCCAGTTTCAGGAGGTCCCGCAGGCGCTTGCGGGCCAGGGCGCTGTCGTCGACGATGAGCACCCTCATGGTCCGGCCTCTCCCTTCGGGGTCAGGTTCAGGGGCAGGCCGAGGCGGGCCAGGGCGCCGCCGCCCTCCCCGCGCTCCAGCACGAGGCTGCCCGCCTCGCCGTAGCTGCAGCGCAGCCGCTCCCGCACATTGGCCAGGCCGATGCCTGTCCGGAGCGCCTCCTGGGGGCCGTAGCCATCGTCTCCCACGCCCAGCTCCAGCTGGGTTTTCAGGGCCCGGGCGTGGATGCGCACGGTGCCGCCTTCGGCCTTGGGCCCGATGCCGTGGCGAAGGGCGTTTTCCACCAGGGGCTGCAGGATGAGGGCGGGCACCCGGGCCTCCAGCAGTTCCACGGGCACGTCGATGACGACCTTCAAGCGGTCCGCGTACTGGAGCCGCTCCAGCTCCAGGTACTGCGCGATGAAGTCCAGCTCCGTGCGCAGGGCGATCTCCGGCTCGTCCCCCCGCTCCAGGCTGAGGCGCAGCAGGGTGCCGAGGCGCTCCAGCATCTCGTCGGCGGCTTCCGGGTCGCTCTGGATGAGGGCCGAGACGCCGTTCAGGGCGTTGAAGAGGAAGTGGGGATGGAGCTGCATGCGAAGGGCGGCGAGCTGGGCGGTGGCCAGCTGGGCTTCCAGCTTCGAGGCGCGCAGCTCCTGGTCCCGGGCGCGTCGCAGCATGTCCCACCCCGCGGCGCCCACGGCCACGCACGCGTAGGTGATGAGGTTGGTGTGGAAGTTGAGGTGGGCCGTGAAGGTGAGCAGTTCCGAAAGGCTCCGGCCGCCGCCTTCGCCGAGCAGGTGGCGGGAAGCGGTGGACAGGAGGAGCTGGGCCGAGGCGATCAGGAGGCCTGCGACGAGGTGGAGGCCGGCCCGGAGGGGCCAGCCCTGGGCCTGGAAGGGCCAGCGCCGCATCACCGCGAAGACCACCGGCGTGAAGGCCGCCCACACCGCCACGTGGTTGAGGTTCACCACCAGGGCGGAGCGCCAGGAGAGCTCCCTGTGGAAGAGTTCCGGCGCCATGGTGTGGGCCTGGGCCGCGAAGAAAAGCCCCACCGCCAGCCAGGCGGCGGCGATGGCGGTCCAGGCCCGGATGCGGGGAGTCATGGGGGCCAGGGTACTTCAGGCCCGGGATGAAAATGGTAAAGGGGATTGGAAGGGCTCGAGTTAGAAGGTAGGTGGACCGTGGCAGTTCCCGGTTGGGAAGCGCTCATGTCGTCCCTGGGCTTCCGAATCGCGGGGTGGGCCGTGAACTTGGCTTGCCTGGCCCTGTCCATGTCGTCCTCCTGTTTCCTTGCGTTGAGAGACCTGGCCAGCCTGCCCACGGCGAGGGGGTGTTCCTGGTAGGGATTTCTTCGCGAAGTGGCGGCCGGACCTTCCCTTCAGCGGTGGAATACCTGGCTTCGGCGGTGCGGAGGCGACCCTGGCCGTGGCCCTGGTGGGCTTCGCCGGCGACTGCGTGACGCGCGGGGGCTTGGGAACGAAACTCCTCCAAACCCCCCGTGGCTCGATTCAACGTAACCACGTACGCACGAGTCCACCCCTCCTTCCCCTCCATCTCCATGAGGAGTCCCATGCCTGTGAAGAAGCTCTCCCTGAACAGGGAAACCCTGCGGGTCCTCCGATCCGACGAGGTCGATCAGGCCGCGGGTGCCATCACCTTTGTCACCCTGTTCTGCCGTACCCTCCTCTGTCCCAACCCGACCCTCACCACCATCACGCGGGTCACCTACGTGTGCGGCGATCCCTCTCCCCACCCGGACTGACGGCTGGGCCAAGGCCGCGTCATGCATCGCGTGCCTGGGTTCTTCACCGAATCCAGGGAATCCCCAGCGGCCCTCGCCAGGGTTCCAGCTGGCTTCACTTCATTCCACCAAGGAACACCTTGAATCCCAAGAAGCTCTCCTTGAACAAGGAAACCCTGCGCGCCCTCCAGGCAAGGGAGGTTGAACAGGCCGCGGGCGGCTGGGTGATCAGGACCCTCGCCTGTAGCCTGGTGTGCCCACCCCTTAACACGCTCAAGTGCTTTGTGTCCTTGGCTTGTGTCCTGTAGCGCCGGAATGCCGGGCAACGGTAGAAAGAATAGGGGCCTCCCAAGAGAGGCCTCTTTCCTTGTTGCCGGGAGTTTGCGACAAGCCTTCTCACGCAACGATCCGCACTTTATCGTGGCGATGAACCCCGAGCCAGCCTGATGAACCGAAGCGAAGTCCTTCGCACCTTGCGGAGCCGGGGGCGCCGCCCTGCCTCCTGGCTGGGCATGTTCGTGTTCGCATCGCCCCTGGCCCTGGGCTACATCACCAAGCAGCTGAGCCTGGGGCACCCCTTCCCCTGGCTCTTTCTTTCGTCCACGCTCCTCATCAGCGCCACCTTCACTTTCCTTTCCGCCGTGCCCTGGGAATGGACCGGCGATGAGCGGCCCCTGGCCCCCTTCATGAGAGGCTTCCTCCAGGCCACGCTGGCGGCCACAGGCCTGCAGATCCTCATCGAGGTTCTCTACCGCTGGCTCGGCTCGGGGGAATGGGCCATTTCCACCGTGAGCCTCATTTTCGACGCGGCGGTGGCCGTCATCTTCGTCATGACGGGCTGGATCGTATCCAGCTACGAGCACATGCGCCGGGAGCGCGGCAGCGCGCGCCAGGCCCAGTGGGCCCTGCTCAAGTCCCAGTTGGCCCCCCACCTCTTCTTCAATTCCCTCAACAGCCTCTCCGAACTGGTGCGCCGGGACCCGGCTGTGGCCGAGGCCAGGCTGCTGGACCTGGCGAAGCTCTTCGAGCTCCTGCTGGAGCACGGGGAGCGCAGCGAGGCCCCCCTCCGGGACGAGGCCGAGCTCCTGGGACACTACCTGGCCATCGAGCAGCTGCGCTTCGGGGACCGGCTGAAGGTCGAATGGGACTGGGCCGAGGCGGCCAACGAGGTGCCCGCCCCGTCCTTGCTCCTGCAGCCCCTGGTGGAGAATGCCCTCAAGCACGGCATCGGGCCCTCTGAGGACGGCGGCATCGTGCGGATCGAGGCTTCCGTCGCAGGCCGCCACGTCCGGGTGCGGGTGCTCAACACGGGCGCGGCCCTGGACGTCCAGCCCCCGGTGAGGCGGACCGGCACGGGGCTCAGGAACCTCCGCGCGCGTCTGCACCTTGCCTATGGCAGCACCGACCGGTTGACACTCACACGCGAGGAACCATGGACCGTTGCGGAAATGCGCCTCGAACTCAAGCCCAGCCACCGCCTTGAGTCCCCCTCCGCGTCGCCCTGGTAGACGACGAGCCCATGGCCCGGGCCCGCCTGGGGAGGCTCCTCGTGGAGCAGGGATGCGCCCTGGCCGGGGAGTTCCCCCATGCCCGCGCCTTCCGCACCGCCCTGGAGGCCTTGGGCCCCCTGGATGCCATCTTCCTCGACATCCAGATGCCGGGCCTTTCCGGGCTGGAGCTCATGGAGCTCGAGCCGCGCCTGCCGCCGGTCGTCTTCGTGAGCGCCTTCGGACACTACGCCCTCGAGGCCTTCGAGAAGGCGGCGGTGGACTACCTGAAGAAGCCCGTCACCGAGGACCGGGTACGGCTCACCCTGGAGCGGCTGCGGGAGCGCAAGCGCTCCGAGGAGGCCGCCCCGGGAAAGGCGGCAGCCCTGAACCGGTTCCCCGTGCGCGCCGGGGAGGGGCTGCTGTTCATCGAGTTCCGCAAGGCCAGCCACTTCGAAGTCGAGAACGAGGTCGTCTGGACCTGGGTCGGGGGGCAGCGCTTCCGCACGTCCTGGACGAGCCTCGCGGAGGTGGAGGCGCAGTTCGCCGCATTCCCCCTTTTCCGGATCCAACGCCATGTGCTCATCCGACCGGACGCGGTGATCGGCTTCAAGCGGCTCTTCGAAGGCCGCATCCTGGTGAGGATGGGCGAGGGCCTGGACCTGGCGGTGAGTCGGGCGGCCACACCCCAGCTGAAGAGCATGCTCGGGCTCTGAGGGCTCTGAGGGCTCTGAGGGCTCTGGGGAGCAGGCGCGCGGCGAGCTCCCCCGGCGCAGGAACCTGCGGGCTCGCCCTGCCGGACGCGATGCCATGGACCGTTCTTCAGCGGTCGGCGCCGCTCTGGAGTGCCCCGGCGTGAGCGTTCGGCTCGGAGCCGAGGCTGTTTCTTCACGCGGCTTCGCGCGCCGGCGGGGCCGGTGGCGGGGTGCCCCTTCCGACCCCCTGTGGTGCGCGGGGCCCGGGAGGGTCGGCCGGCATCAGGACCACGCGCCCGACGATGCGGGACCGGCCGGGCAGCAGAGGGCGCCGGGACCCGGCATTCAGGAGGACGCGGGCGATCCCTGGGGCGCAGCTCGGCGGCGCTCGTGACGCTTGGCCACGCAGCGGGCTTCCCGGGCCATGGCCTTTCGAAGCTGGGGAGGCGCCAAGGCCTCCACCTCCGAACCCAACCGGAGGAGCTGCCGCGCCGCAGAGACACCTTCCTCCAGGTGGATCTCCGCCTCCACCCACCCCTCCTCCCCGCAGGGCCGCTGGGTCGCGTCCGCCTCCTCGGCTGCTGCGGGGTTGACCGCCCGCAGGATCCGCAGGCCCTCCTCGCTGATCCGCAGCGTGGCCCGATCCTGGAAGAGCCGGCGCTCGAAATCCGCCAGACAGGACGACCAGTAACGTTCCAGGTCGAAGCGCCGGGGCCGCGGGAAGGCGTAGGGAAGCACGTCGATCGACCGGATGTTCGACACCCGATAGGTCTTGGGACGGTCGTCGAGGGCCACCAGGTACCAGATCCCTCCCTTGATCACGAGGCCCAGGGGGGAAAGCTCCCGTGCCACTTCGCCACGCCAGGACTCGTACCGGAGGCGGACGCGCCGGTCTTCCCAGACGGCCCGGGCCAGTTCCGGAAGGCAGGAGGGCGTATCGGAGCGGTGGTACCAGGGCAGGGGATCCACATGGAAGCGCTCCGCGATGCGATGGGCGTCAGCCCGGGCTTCGGGGGTGAGGCTCGCCATCAGCTTGAGCTGGGCCGCCGTCGCCTCCGCCCGGAACCCCAGCGCTTCGGCAGCGGCCGTCCATCCCGCGAGCGGAAGGGCCTCCGCCTCTCCCCGCGTCAGCCCGGTCAGGCGCGTGCGAAAGCCCTCCTGGAGGGTTATCCCGCCCTTCCGGCCCTGCTCGGTGAAGATAGGAATGCCGGCCTCGCTCAGGGCCTCCACGTCCCGGTACACGGTGCGCTCGGAGACTTCCAGGGCCCCCGCCAGCTCGGACGCGGTGCCGCGCCCCCGCACCTGGAGCAGCAGAAGCAGGGAGAGGAGCCGGCTCGCGCGCATGAAACGATTTTCGCTAAAACATGACATGAGGTGTCAGATTTTGAGGTTCATACCTGGGACATGCTTCCCCGCCGCGACTTCCTCGCCATCGCCGCGTCGGCCGCTTCCCTGGCGGCCCGGCCCTCGTTCCTGCCCGACCCGGAGGCCTGGATGCTCCCTCCCCTGGGTGTCTTCGAACTGCGCCACTACCGGACCGAGCGCGGGCGGCGGGAGGACCTTGTCACCCTCTTCGAGACCTACTTCCTGGACGCCTATGAAGCGGCAGGCGCGATCGTGCTGGGCACCTTCCGCAATCTGGACGCGCCGGACCGCTGGGCCTGGATCCGGGCGTTTCCCAGCCTGGCGGCGCGGGAAGCGGCGCTGAAGGCCTTCTACACCGGGGAGGCCTGGCGCACGCTCGGGGAGGCCTGCAACGCCACCCTCGCCGACGTGAGCGAAGCCCGCATCCTCGCCCCCGTCCGGGGCGCCGCGCTCGCGGTCCCTCCCCCACGGCCTCCCCGCGGCGGGGCCGTCCCGCCCGCGGTCTATGAAGCGACGATCTACGATCTGCCGGAAGGCACGGGCGACGACTTCGCCCGGTTCCACGCAACCCGCGTCCATCCGGCCCTCGAGGGGCTGGGAGAGGCCCCCATCGCCGTCCTGCTCACCGGACCCGGCATGAGGTCCGATCCCAAGCGCCCCGTCTGCCCCGGGACCTACCTGGTGGTCCTCGGCCGCCATCCCGACGAGGAGGCGCAACGCCACGCGCAGAAGGCCCGGCAAGCGTCCAGGGCGTGGCGGGAGATCGAACGGGAGGCCGCCTCCCGGCTCCGGGCCCCAACCCAGGTCTGGCGGCTCCAGCCAACTCCCCGCTCGGCCCTTCGCTGAAACTCCCAGCCTACCCATTCCGTTGGTGGTTCCAATGGATGAGCAACGACGACAGTTGATCCCGGCCGCGGTGGCCCTGGGGGCCGCGGCCATCGCCCCCCCCTGGCAGGAGGCGGGTCAGCGTAAGGCGGGCACGGAGGAACGGACCGCCTTCGACCCCATTCCCCCCCGTCCCAAAGT
>JBGASS010000146.1:0-6397 GCA_044229555.1 Holophagaceae bacterium | reverse complement strand
CACAACCCGGATGATGCGGCCTCGACCCGCACTCTGCTTGCCAGGAGTCAGGAATGAACGAGGTCGTCGCGCGGTTCCAGGATGGCCGCACCCTGAAGGGCCGGACCAACGACTTCACACCCGCCAAGGACCGCTTCCACCTCGCGGTGGAGGCCACGGCCCCGGGCACGAAGCCGCTGGAGGTCCTGGTGGCCGAACTGAAGGGGCTCTTCTTCGTGAAGACCTTCGAGGGACATCCCGACCACAAGAAGACCAATGCCTTCGACCCCCGGAACACGCCCCTCGGCCGCAAGGTGACCGTCGTGTTCAAGGACGGCGAGGAGCTGACCGGCGTCACCCAGGGCTACCAGCCCAACAAGCCCGGGTTCTTCATCATTCCTGCGGACACCGCCTCCAACAATTCCCGCTGCTTCATCGTCACCGCGGCCACGAAGGAGATCCGGCTCCTCTAGCCTGTTCCAGAATGGGGCCCGGCCTTCAGCGGGTCAGCTTGCGGTACTTGATGCGGTGCGGGTCGAAGGGCTTGAGGCCCAGGACCTCCTGCCGGTACGTCTCGTACTGGCTGTAGTTCCCGTCGTAGAACTCCACGCGGCTGTCCCCTTCGAAGGCCAGGATGTGGGTGGCCAGCCGGTCCAGGAACCAGCGGTCGTGGCTCACCACCACGGCGCTGCCGGCGAAGCTCTCGATGGCCTCCTCCAGGGCGCGCATGGTGTTCACGTCGAGATCGTTCGTGGGCTCGTCGAAGAAGAGCAGGTTGGATTCGCTCTTCAAAGTGAGCGCCAGGTTGAGGCGGTTCTGCTGGCCGCCGCTCAGCTCCTTCACCTTCTTCTGCTGGCTGTCGCCGGTGAAGCCGAAGCGGCTGAGCCAGGCCCTTGCGTTGACCAGCTTGCCGCCCAGCTCGATCTGCTCGTAGCCCCCGGACACCGCCTCGAAGACGGTCTTGTCGGGGTTCAGGTTCTGCCGCAGCTGGTCCACGGTGGCCATCTTGACGGTCTCGCCGACCTTGATGGTGCCGGCGTCGGGCTGCTCCGTGCCCGTGAGCATGCGGATGAGGGTGGTCTTGCCGGCGCCATTGGGGCCGATGACGCCCAGGATGCCGCCCCGGGGGATGGCGAAGCTGAGGTTCTCGAAGAGCACCTTGTCCTCGTAGGCCTTGGACAGGCCGTCGACTTCCGTGACGATGTCGCCCAGGCGCGGGCCCGCGGGGATGAAGATCTCCAGCTCCTGCTCCTTCTCCCGCCCGTCCTCGCCGGCGAGACGCTCGAAGTTGGCGATGCGGGCCTTGCTCTTGGTGTGCTGGCCCTTGGGGGACATGCGGATCCACTCGAGTTCGCGCTCCAGCGTCTTCTGGCGCCGCTTGTCCGACTTCTCCTCCTGGGCGAGGCGGTTCGACTTCTGCTCCAGCCACGAGGAGTAGTTGCCCTTCCAGGGGATGCCCTCGCCCCGGTCCAGCTCGAGGATCCAGCCCGCCACGTTGTCCAGGAAGTAGCGGTCGTGGGTGATGGCGATGACGGTGCCGGCGTACTCGTTCAGGTGCTTCTCCAGCCAGGCCACGGTCTCCGCGTCCAGGTGGTTGGTGGGCTCGTCCAGCAGCAGGATGTCGGGCTTCTGCAGCAGGAGCCGGCACAGCGCCACCCGGCGCCGCTCGCCCCCGGACAGCACGCCGATCTTCGCGTCGGGGTCCGGGCAGCGCAGGGCGTCCATGGCCTGCTCCAGCTGGGCGTCGAGGTCCCAGCAGTCGGCCGCGTCGATCTTGTCCTGCAGCTCGCCCTGGCGCGCCAGCAGGGCGTCCATGTCGGCGTCGGGGTCCGCGAACTGCTCCGCGATCTCGTTGTACTCCTTCAGCCAGCCGACCTTTTCCGCCGCGCCCTCCTCGACCACCTCGCGGACGGTCTTGGCCTCGTCCAGCTTCGGCTCCTGGTCCAGGAGGCCTGTGGTGTAGCCCTTGGACAGCACGGCCTGGCCGTTGAAGTCCCCGTCCACGCCCGCCATGATGCGCAGCACCGTGGACTTGCCGGACCCGTTCAGGCCCAGCACGCCGATCTTCGCGCCGTGGTAGTAGGAGAGGCTGATGTCCTTGATGACCGGCTTGTTGTTGTAGATCTTGGAGACCCGCATCATCGAGTAGATGATCTCGGGCTGGTCGCCCTCGGACTTCTTCACCGGCTTGGCCATGGTTCCGCTCGAAAAAAAGGCCGCGCTTCCGCACGGCTTCTCCATAGTAGCCCAGCGGGAACCGCATGGCCGCTGGTATTCCTGGCCCGGACGGCCTTCGCCCTTGACACGCGCCCCCAACCAGGACATCACAGTGCAACCATGCGCCTCACCTTTCATCACGCCTTCCTGGCGGTCGTCCTGGGCCTCGCCGGCGCCAGCGTCACCTTCACCATCCACGTCTTCCGCTTGAAACGCAGCCTCGCCTCGGGACTGGCGGAGCCCCTGAAGAGCGGCCAGGCGGCGACCCTCGAAACCGTGCTGGACGGCGATGAGGTGGCGGTGCGGGTGGGCTCGGAGACCCTGCGGGTGCGCCTGCTGGGCATCTACGCCTTCGATCCCACCACCGCCGACCCCGTCGAACAGGCCGCTGGGCGGGCGGCCCTCCGTCATCTGGAAGGCTTTCGGGGGCAGCCGGTGGACGTGGTCTTCGACGAGCTGAAGCAGGACAGCCGCAAGCGCATCCTCGCCTACCTGGAGAAGGACGGGAAGGATCTCGGGGAGGGCATGCTGGCCCAGGGCCTGGTGGTGGCTTATACCAAGTATCCCGTCCCGCGCATGAACGCCTACCTCCTCGCCGAGGGGCGGGCGTCAAAGGCCGCCCTGGGCATCTGGGCGGACCCCCAGGTCGCGCGGCGCGCCACGGACCTCAAGGCCCTATGGGAAACCCAGCGGCGGAGGGGCGACTGATGATGTTCCGGGTCCTGCTCCGCTTCCTGCGGCTCAACCGCGACCTTTCCGGCGCGGGGGTGAAGTCCAAGGCCCTCCTCATCTTCGTCCTCCTCGTCTGGTACGCCACCTCCGGCTTCCTCTTCTTCGAGCTGCCCGGCAAGCCGGATCTGGGCTGGCTCGACGGGCTCTGGTGGGCCCTGGTCACCATGGCCACCGTGGGCTACGGGGACCTCTTCCCCGTCACCGCCGGCGGCCGCTACCTGGTGGGCGTGCCCACCATGGTCTTCGGCATCGGCTTCCTCGGCTATCTCATCTCCGAGATCGCGGGAAGCCTCCTCGAAACGCGGTCCCGGAGGCTCAAAGGCATGCTCGACCTCACCCTCACCGGCCACATCCTCCTCGTGAACTTCAGCTCCCTGGACGCGATCCTCAAGCTGGTGCGCGAGCTGCGCGCGGATTCCGCCACGGGCTCCCGGCCCCTCGTGCTCATCGACGAGGACCTGGAGGAGCTTCCCGCGGAGCTTTTCGAGCTCGGCCTGCACTTCGTCCGCGGCGATCCGACCCGGGAAGAGACCCTTCGCCGGGCGGGGGCCCTCGAAGCCCTCCAGGCCATCGTCCTTTCTCGAAACCCCGGGGATCCCCATTCCGACGACCACAACCTGGTGAGCACCCTGGTGCTGGAGTCCCTCAATCCCCGGATCTTCAGCGTGGTGGAGGTCATCAGCCCCGGAAAGATCCGCCAGGTGGAGCTGGCCGGCGCCAATAGCGTGATCTGCGCCTCCGAGCTGACCTCGGGCCTGATCGTGCAGGAGCTTCAGGATCCCGGCGTGAAGGACCTGATCATGGACCTGGTCTCGGACCTCGGCGGCCACCAGATCTACGTGGCGCCCATCGCTTCCATGCGGCAGTGGACCTACCGGGAGCTGGTGGCCTGGGGCCTGGAAGCGCGCTTCACGGTGCTCGGCATCCGCCGGAACGGCAAGGACCTCCTGAACTGCTCGCCGGACGCGGCCCTCGCGCCGGAGGACCTCGTCCTGCTCATCGGGGCCCAGCGGATGGCGTCCATCAACACAGGGAGCTGAACGCGGTTCAGCCCCAGGCGTCCAACAGCCGGCGCAGGACGACCATCTGGCCCAGGTGGAAGGCGGTGTGGTCGACGATCAGCAGGAACTCCCGCAGGTAGGTCTGGCCCGTGCCGTGGGGGATGGTGGCGAAGAGGTCCAGGTGCGGATCCCGCAGCAGGTCCAGCAGCGCCTTCCGGTCCGCCTTCACCGCCGCGAGGCTCGCGGACCAGGCCTTGGCGTCCGGCGGGGCCGGCGTCGGCGGCCAGTAGTCCTGGGGCCAGGCGTGGTCCTCGTATCCAGGATTCACGCAGAACTCGAGGATGTCCGCCTGGGCCAGGCGCAGGTGCTCCAGCAGCTCCCAGAGCGAGTAGGGCAGGCCCGCGGGACGCACCCCCCGGAGCTGATGAGGCACGGCCTTCAGCACGGCTTCGAAGCCCGCGTGGGCGTCCTCCCAGGCGAGGAGCTTCGCCAGGTGGGCGCGAAGGGGGTCGAGGCCCGGCGGGCGGCCCATCCCTACCCCAGCGCCGCCTGGGCCGCCGCCAGCATGGCGATGGGCACGCGATAGGGGCTGCAGCTCACGTAGTCGAGGCCGACCTGGTGGAAGAAGACCACGCTGCGGGGATCGCCGCCGTGCTCGCCGCAGACGCCCACCTTGAGGCCCGGCCGGGCCGCGCGGCCCTTCTCCGTGGCGATGCGCACCAGTTCGCCGATGCCCTCCGTGTCCAGGCTCTGGAAGGGATCGTCGTCGAGGATCTTCTTGGCGACGTAGTCGGGGAGGAAGCTGCCGGCGTCGTCGCGGGAGAAGCCGAAGCCCATCTGGGTCAGGTCGTTGGTGCCGAAGCTGAAGAACTCGGCCTCCTCGGCGATCCGGTCCGCCGTGAGGGCGGCCCGGGGGATCTCGATCATGGTGCCCATGGGCGCCTCGAAGGCGGTGCCCCGCTCTTTGTTCACGTCGGCGATTTCGGCCTTGAGCTCGGCCTTCAGCCAGGCCAGCTCCCGCACCGTTCCGATGAGGGGGATCATGATTTCCGGAACCGCCTTCACGCCCGCGGCGCCGGCATCCAGGGCCGCCTCCACGATGGCGCGGACCTGCATGCGGTAGATCTCGGGGAAGGTGATGCCCAGCCGGCAGCCGCGGTGGCCCAGCATGGGATTGAACTCGTGGAGCTGCTCCACGCGCCGGTGCACGGTCTCCACGCCGACTCCGAGCACCTGGGCCATCTCCGCCTGGCCGGCCGCATCCTGGGGCAGGAATTCGTGGAGGGGCGGATCCAGCAGGCGGATGTTGACCGGCAGGCCGTCCATGGCCCGGAAGATCCCCTCGAAGTCGGCGCGCTGCATGGGCAGCAGCTTCGCCAGGGCAACGCGGCGGCCGTGAAGGTCGGCGGCGAGGATCATCTCCCGCACGGCAAGGATGCGGTCGCCCTCGAAGAACATGTGCTCGGTGCGGCAAAGGCCGATGCCCTCGGCCCCGAAGGCCCGCGCCACCGCCGCATCCTGGGGGGTGTCCGCGTTGGTCCGCACCTTCATTCGGCGGTGCTTCGCGCTCCATTCCATGATCTTCGCGAAGCGCTGGAAGAGGGGGCTGTCCTCGGGTTTCAGCCGCTTCTCCACCAGCACCTGGTTCACCTCCGGCGGGTGGGGGCTCAGCTTGCCGGCGAAGACCTCGCCGGTGGAGCCATCAATGGAGATCCAGTCCTCGCCGGCCCTGAAGGTGCGGCCGTCGGCCCGCAGGGTGCCCGCCGCCAGGTCGATCTGGAGCCCCGAAGCGCCGCACACGCAGGGCTTGCCCATGCCCCGCGCCACCACCGCCGCGTGGCTGGTCATGCCGCCCCTGGCGGTGAGGATGCCTTCCGCCGCCACCATGCCGGCGATGTCCTCCGGCGAGGTCTCCACGCGGACCAGCAGCACGGGGCCCTGCTTCGCCAACGCCTCCGCCTCCTCCGCGGTGAGGGCGATGACGCCGGTGGCCGCGCCCGGTCCTGCGTTGAGCCCCTTCGTCAGGAGCTGTCCTTCCTTGCGCAGGCGCTCCTTCTCCCGATGGTCGAAGACCGGCGCCAGCAGCTGGCTGAGGGAGCCCGCGTCGAGGCGCTTCAGCGCCGTCACCTCGTCGATGAGCCCCTCGTCGACTAGGTCGATGGCGATGCGGATCCCCGCCAGCGCGGTGCGCTTCCCGGTCCGCGTCTGCAGCATGTAGAGCCGGCCGCGCTCGATGGTGAACTCGATGTCCTGCATCTCCATGAAGTGGCGTTCGAGTCGATCGGCGATGGCCAGCAGCTCCTGCTGCATGGCAGGCATCGCCTCCTCGAGGGAAGTCAGGCCCGTGCCTTCCGCCTGGGCGCGGGTGATGGGCTGGGGCGTGCGGGTGCCCGCGACGACGTCCTCGCCCTGGGCGTTGATGAGGTACTCGCCGTAGAAGCGCTTCTCCCCGGTGGCGGGGTCCCGGG
>JBGASS010000145.1:0-9234 GCA_044229555.1 Holophagaceae bacterium | reverse complement strand
GCCCCCAGCATGGCCACGGCGAAGGCGCCGGGCAGGAGCGCCCGGATGGTGCCGAAGCTCAGCTCGAAGGGCAGGCCGCCGGGCCCCGCCTGGTGCCAGGGCAGCAGGGGCCAGGGCGGCGCCTGGGGCACGCCGGGCACCGTAATGCCGTTCACCAGGGTCTGGAAGCGGCTGCCGATGGTCTCCACCTGGAAGCCCGGCACGAAGCGGAAGAGCAGGAAGGCCGCCACGCCGACCAGGGGCAGGGCGATGAGGGGGGCCGGCACGGGCCGCAGGGTGCGGGGCAGCACCCGGACCAGCCAGCGCTTGGGCAGGCGGGGCACCAGCAGGATGGCGAGGGTGAGGGACGCCACCAGGCCCTCCCACCCGGAGGCGGTTGGCAGGGCCCGCCCCATGGCGATGACCCGCTCCACGAAGTGCTCCGGCAGGTGCTCCATGCGCAGCCCCAAGACGTCCTTCACCTGCAGCGTGCCGATGACCACGGCGATGCCGGCGGTGAAGCCTGTGGTGACGGGATGGGGGATGAATTCGATCAGGGAGCCCAGGCGCAGCAGGCCCAGGGCCAGCAGGATGAAGCCCGAGAGCAGGCCCGTGAGGAGCAGGCCCCCGAGGCCGTAGCGGGCGTGGATGGGGGCGAGGAGCACGATGAAGGCCGCCGTGGGCCCCACCACCTGGATGCGCGAGCCCCCGAGGGCCGCGGCGATGAAGCCGGCCACGATGGCGGTGTATAGGCCCTGCTGGGGCGGCGCGCCCACGGCAATGGAAAGGGCCATGGCCAGGGGCAGGGCCACCACCCCCACCACGAAGCCCGCCATGGCGTCCTTCTTGAACTGGGCCTTCGAGTAGCCCTCCCGCCAGGCCGCGCGCAGGGCCGCCGCCGGCAGCCGGGAGAGGGGCGCCGCTTCGGAGGGATCGGAGTGGTGGGTGCGGCCCATGGGTTTCGTCCATCTTCGGCGTCCCCGTGCCCCTTGTCACGGGACCGGAGGCCCGCTTCGACGTTAAACTGGCCTCCCGCGATATTTGAGGAGCCCCGCCATGGCCGTGATCGAATCCACTCCCGCGTTCGTGAAGTCCGTCTACGAGACGATGGACGCGAACCTGAAGATCGTGCGCGGGCGGCTGAACCGGCCCCTGAGCCTCGCGGAGAAGATCGTCTACGGGCACCTGGACGCCCCGGCCACCCAGGAGATCGTGCGGGGCACCTCCTACCTGGACCTCCGGCCCGACCGGGTGGCCATGCAGGACGCCACGGCCCAGATGGCCCTCCTCCAGTTCATGTCCTCGGGCCTCCCCGAAGCCGCCGTGCCCTCCACGGTCCACTGCGACCACCTCATCCAGGCCGAAGTCGGCAGCGCGAAGGACCTGGCCCGGGCCAACGACGAGAACAAGGAGGTCTACGACTTCCTGGCCTCGGTCTGCAACAAGTTCGGCCTGGGCTTCTGGAAGCCCGGCAGCGGCATCATCCACCAGGTGGTGCTGGAGAACTACGCCTTCCCCGGCGGCATGATGATCGGCACCGACAGCCATACGCCCAACGCGGGCGGTCTCGGCATGGTGGCCATCGGCGTGGGCGGCGCGGACGCGGTGGACGATGGCGGGCCTGCCCTGGGAGCCGAAGGCGCCGAAGCTCATCGGCGTGAAGCTCAGCGGCAAGTTGAACGGCTGGACTCGCCCAAGGACGTGATCCTGAAGCTGGCGGGCATCCTCACGGTGAAGGGCGGCACCGGCGCCATCGTGGAGTACTTCGGCGAGGGGGTGGACTCCATCTCCTGCACGGGCATGGGCACCATCTGCAACATGGGCGCCGAGATCGGCGCGACGACGTCGCTCTTCCCCTTCAACCACCGCATGAGCCAGTACCTGCGGGCCACCAGCCGGGTGGCCCTGGCGGAGCTGGCGGAGCAGTACGCCCACAACCTGAAGGCCGACGAGGGCGCCGAGTACGACCAGGTCATCGAGATCGATCTGTCCACCCTCGAACCTCACGTCAATGGTCCCTTCACGCCGGACCTGGCCTGGCCCCTGAGCCAGTTCGCCGCCGCGGTGAAGGAGAAGGGCTACCCGGAGGAGCTGAAGGTCGGCCTCATCGGCAGCTGCACCAATTCCAGCTACGAGGACATGGAGCGCGCGGCGAGCATCGCGAAGCAGGCCCTGGATCATGGGTTGAAGGCAAAATCAGAGTTCACCATCAGCCCGGGCAGCGAGCAGATCCGCGCCACCATCCAGCGGGACGGCCAGATGGACGTGTTCACGAAGGTGGGCGGGGTCGTGATGGCCAACGCCTGCGGGCCCTGCATCGGCCAGTGGAAGCGCCACGACGTGGCGAAGGGGGACCGCAACTCCATCATCACGTCCTTCAACCGCAACTTCGCGGCGCGCAACGACAGCAATCCGGAGACCCATTCCTTCGTGGCCTCCCCGGAGATCGTCACGGCCTTGGCCATCGCGGGCCGCCTCACCTTCAACCCCATGACCGACAGCCTGCAGGGCTCCGACGGGACGACCTTCAAGCTGCAGCCGCCGTCCGGCGAGCAGCTGCCCCGCAGGGCCTTCGATCCCGGGGAGAACACCTACCAGGCCCCGGCGGCGGACGGCTCGAAGGTGTCGGTGCTCGTGGATCCCGCCAGCTCGCGCCTGCAGCTCCTGGCACCCTTCCAGGCGTGGGAGGGGACGGACCTGACGGACCTGCCCATCCTCATCAAGGCCAAGGGCAAGTGCACCACGGACCACATCAGCATGGCGGGCCCCTGGCTCAAGTTCCGCGGCCACCTGGACAACATCAGCAACAACCTCCTCATCGGCGCCATCAACTTCTTCAACGGGAAGGCGAATTCGGTGAAGAACACGCTCACCGGCGAATACGGCGAGGTGCCCGCCACGGCGAGGGCCTACAAGGCCGCCGGCAAGGGCTGGGTCGTGATCGGCGACGAGAACTACGGCGAGGGCTCCTCCAGAGAGCACGCCGCCATGGAGCCCCGCTTCCTGGGCGGCCGCGCCATCATCGTGAAGTCCTTCGCCCGCATCCACGAAACCAACCTCAAGAAGCAGGGCATGCTGCCCCTCACCTTCGCCAACCCCGCCGACTACGACAAGCTCCAGGAGGACGACCGGATCTCGATCCTCGGCCTCACGGACTTCCAGCCCGGCGTGGCGCTGACGATGGTGGCGAAGCACGCCGACGGGACCGAAGACCGCATCACGCTGAACCATACGTACAACGCGCAGCAGATCGGGTGGTTCAAGGCCGGGTCGGCGTTGAACCTGATGGGGCAGAAGAACTAGGACGGCCCGCCAGATCGCAGCAACAACCGGGTGGGTCGCGCCCCGGCCTCGGCCCACCCTTGGGTCTCGGAGCGGCCCATGCGCGAACTCGACAACATCTTCTGGAACACCCTTTCGGGCCCCCACGCCCACTGGTCTGCGGGGACCGACTCCGCGCGGCGCTACGCCCGCGGCTTCACGCCCCTCCTGGGCTTCGCGGATGCGACTCATCCGGACTTCGCGGCGGTGGCGCCCTTCTGCGACGTCGGGGAAGCCTTCTTTACCGACGGCTGGGCGGGCCCCGTGCCCGCGGACTGGAAGCTGGAGTGCGAGACCACCATGTTCAAGATGGTCTGGGAGGCGGCCATCCCCGCAGAGGACGAAACCCTCGACGCGCTCCCCCTCGGGCCCGAGCATGTGCCGGAAGCCCTGGCCCTGGCGGAACTGACGAAGCCCGGACCCTTCGGACCCCGGACGATCGAGCTCGGGGACTACGTCGGCTGTTTCGAGGGCGGGCGCCTGGTGGCCATGGCCGGAGAACGGCTCCAGGCCGGAACGTGGCGGGAGATCAGCGGTGTCTGCACCCATCCTGATTTCCAGGGCCGAGGCCTCGCCCGGCGCCTGATGAATCTGCTCCTGCGCCGCCAGCTCCGGCGGAGCGAAAGGCCCTTCCTCCACGTCACCCGGGAGAACGAGGGCGCCCACGCCCTCTACCGGCGCATGGGCTTCCGGGACCACCTGGAGTCCGTGGTCCGCGTTGTCGCCCGCATCGCATAGGGGCGCGGCGTTGCGGCGGCGGTGATCGCGTAGGGTGGAGGACGCCCTCCATCCTCCCGGGAGCCCTTCGATGCGATCCCTGGCCGCCCTGCTCCTCGCCCTTCCCATCCTCGCCGGGACGCCGGCGAAGGATTTCCTCCCCGCAAGCGCCTCATCCTGAAAGGCACCGCCTGCGCGGGGCGGGCCTTCGTGAACCGCGAGAAGGCCCTGCGCTAGGACGAGATGGCCTGCGGCCCCGCGGACGAGCCCACCTGCTCGGCGCGCATCCAGTGGGTGGGGGGTGCGCGCTTCCTGCTGGTGGAGGCGCGCGGATCCGCCACGCCACCGGGCTGCCCGCCGCGGACGTGGCTCTACGAAGTCGTGGAGGCGGGCCCGGCGGGGGTGGTGCTGAAGGCAACCTGGCTGGGCTGGGGTGCAGGGCGGGACATTCGCGAGACTTACCGGTTGGGGCCCGTCCCGGATTCCGTTCGGGCAGGATTTTAAACCGTTCGCGCGGTCCCTGGCACCGGACAGTCCGTGTGACCCGGGGGTGCCGGAGGGACCGCTAGCCTCGGAAACAGGGGAAGGCCCGCGCACCCGTGGGCCCTCCCCACGTCGAGGCCCCCATGTCCCTGCATGCCTTCTCCCCGTCCCTGCGCCGCCTACTGCTGGCCGGCGCCGCCTTCGTCGCCGGGACCCTGCAGGCCCAGGTGACGGTCACCGTGAACCCCTCCGCGGTGGCCCTCACCACGGCCACCGCCAGGACCTTCACGGCCACCGTGACCGGCGCCGGCAATACGGGCGTCACCTGGTTGGTGCGGGAGTCCGGCGGCGGGACCATTAGCACCAAGACCGGCGCCTACACCGCCCCGGCCACGCCCGGGGTCTACCACGTACGGGCCACGAGCAAGGCCAACAGCTCGGCCTACGGGGAGTCCACGGTCACCGTGGTGGCCCCGCCGAACGCCACCATCTCCGCGGCCCCTTCCGCCACCGCCGGCAGCACCGGCCTCAGCGCCTCGGTGGCTTCGGTGGCGGGTTCCACCTACGCATGGACCCTCAGCGGCGGCACGATCCTCTCCGGTGCCACCGCCAGCACCCTTATCTACGCCGCCGGGAACGGCAACAGCCTCACCCTCGGCTGCACGGTGCGGAACGCTGCAGGGGCCCAGGCCTCCAGCTCCAAGGGGCAGTCGCTCATCCCCGCCCCGGCCATCACGTCCTTCACCACCAGCCGGACGCTCGTCACCGCGGGCAGCAGCCTGACCCTCCTGCCGGTCTTCGCGAACGGGACGGGAGCCCTTTCCCCGGGAGGGAGCGTGGCCAGCGGCAGCGCCGTCGTGGTGACCCCCGCCGCCTCCACCACCTACATCCTCACGGTCACCAACGCCGTGGGTTCCGCCGTGAACGCCCAGGTCGCCGTCACGGTCGTGGCGGCGCCCGCCATCGCCTCGCTCACCGCCGCCAAGGCGACCGTCACCCTCGGGACCGGGACCACCCTCACGCCCGTCTTCAGCGGCGGAACGGGCACACTCACCGGGTTCGGGACCGTGACTTCGGGCCTGCCCGTGGCCACCGGGCCCCTGGCCGCCTCCACCACCTTCACCCTCACGGTGACCAACGCCGCCGGGGACAGCGTGACCCGCCCGGTGACGGTGGCCGCCGTGGCCGCCCCCGCCATCAGCGCCTTCGCAGCGGCCCAGTCGCCGATCACCGCCGGGGGCAGCACCACCTTGACCGCCACCTTCCAGAACGGCACGGGCAGCGTGGACCACGGCCTCGGCGCCGTGATGTCGGGGAGCCCGATCTCCACGGGGACCCTCACGGATCCCTCCACCACCTTCACCCTCACGGTGACCAACGCCGCCGGGGACAGCGTGACCCTCCTGGCGTCCGTGGCCACCGTGGCCGCCCCCGCCATCAGCGCCTTCACGGCCGCCCAGTCGACGATCACGATCGGGGGCAGCACGACCCTGACCGCCACCTTCCAGAACGGCACGGGCAGCCTGGATCACGGCCTCGGCGCCGTGACGTCGGGCACCCGTCGCCACGGGGACCACGGAGCCCCACCACCTTCACCTCACGGTGACCAACGCAGTCGGTGAGACCACGACCCGGCAGGTGACGGTGGCCACTGTGGCCGCGCCCACCATCAGCGCCTTCACGGCGGCCCAGACGCCCATCACCGCCGGGGGCAGCACCTCCCTGGCCGCCACCTTCCAGAACGGCACGGGCAGCGTGGACCACGGCCTGGGCGCGGTGGCGTCGGGAGGTACCGTCGCCACGGGCGCCTCACGGAGCCTCCACCTCCTTCACCTCACCGTGACCAACGCCGCCGGGGACAGCGTGACCCGCGTCGTGGCCGGGCCGTGGACACGGCGGCCGCGCCGAGCATCGCGGCCTTCACCGCCGCCAAGTCGCCCCTCACCACCGGGAATGCACCCTCCTCACCGCCACCTTCGAGGGCGGCACGGGGTCCGTGGACCAGGGGCTGGGGGCCGTCCTTTCGAACACGCCGGTGGAGACCGGGGCCCTGAGCGCCAGCACCACCTACACCCTCACGGTGACCAATGCCGCCGGCGACCACGTCAGCCGCACCCTCGCGGTGGACGTCGTGCCCGCCCCGACAATCAGCCGCTTCACCGGCAGCCTCAGTCAGATCTTCGCAGGCCAGTCCAGCCTCCTCTCCGCGGACTACACCGGCGGTACCGGCGTGGTGGATGCCGGCGTGGGCGCCCTGGCCAGCGGCGGCAGCGCGACGGTGTCCCCCACCGCCACCACCACTTACACGCTGACGGTGACCAATGCCGCCGGAGACCAGGTCACGGCGGGGCTCACCGTGTCGGTGAACACCGCGCCCACGGCAATCTCGAGCTTCACCGCCTCCGCCCCGGTGGTGGACTTCGGCATCACCGCCCAGCTCGACTGGACGGTGACGGGGGCCCCCTCCGCTCTCACGTTGAATGGCGTGTCCGTGCTGGGCGGGCCGGCCTACGCAGTCGTGGTGCCTGTCCGGCGGAACTTCTACACCCTGAGCGGTTCCAACCCCCTCGGGAGTGATTCGAGGACGGTTTCCGTCGCGGCCCGGGGAGTGGACTTTCTTGCGGGCAGCGTGGGCGGCCCTGGAAACCTGGACGGCCCGGGACTCGCGGCCCGCTTCCAGCTCCCATGCAGTGTGGCCGCGGGCATGGATGGCACGGCCTACGTGGCGGATGCGGACAACCATGTCATCCGCAAGATCGATGCGAATGGGAATGTCACCCTCCTGGCCGGCGCGTACGGACAGAGCGGAGCTGTGGATGGCCCTGCGGCGTCCGCCCGCTTCTACAGCCCCTATGGCGTCGCGGTGGATGCGGCGGGGAACGTCTATGTGGCCGACACGAACAACTCGGTGATCCGCAAGATCGCACCGGACGGGACGGTCAGCACCCTCGCGGGTCTGGCCCGCTCCATGGGATCCGCCGACGGGGCCGGAAGCGCCGCCCGGTTCGCGGGTCCTGCGGGTGTGGCTGTCGATGCCCAGGGCACCGTCTATGTCGCGGACACCAACAACCACTCCCTCCGCAGGATCACAGCGGACGGCGTCGTGTCCACCCTGGCCGGGGCCCCGGGCCAGGTCGGGACGGTGGATGGCACGGGTTCCGCGGCGCGGTTCTGCACGCCGAGGAACCTTGCCCTGGACGCTGCTGGCAACCTCTATGTGCCCGACACGGATTTCAACGTGATCCGCAAGGTCAGCCCCGCGGGCATCGTCGTGACCTGGGCCGGATGGGGCTGGGACGCTGTCTCCGGCTACGGCTATGTGGATGGGCCCAGCTATGATGCGCGCTTCCGCCGGCCCTACGGTGTGGCTGTGGACGGGGCCGGCAATGTCTATGTTGCCGACACACATAACCACCTGATCCGGAAGATCACGGCCGGTGGCACCGTTAGCACCCTCGCTGGCGTCTATGCCTTGGGCAACCGCTGGGTCGACGGTCCGGGCAGCAGTGCCGGCTTCTCAGGACCAAGCAGTCTCGCATGGACCCCGCAGGGGACTCTGCTCGTCACCGAATTCGGGAACAAGGATGTCCGCAAGGTCAGCCCGGAGGGCTTCACGACCACCCTCGCGGGCCTCCCGCAGCTCACCCCCGCAACCTCGGGCACCAGCGGCACGACGAATCCCCTCTACTTCAACCCTTCCCCCAAAGGGGTGGCCGTGGACGCCGCCGGGAACACCTACGTGGCCGACACCAATGCCCACGTCATCCGGAAGGTGACTCAGGCCGGGGTCATCAGCACCTATGCAGGGACCTATGGAAGCAGCGGTATGGTGGACGGCCCGGCCGCCTCCTCCAAATTCTCGAGCCCCCAGGGTCTCGCCTTGGACGCCGCGGGCAACCTCTACGTGGCCGACATGGGAAACCACGCCATCCGGAAGATCACCCCGGCGGGTGCAGTCAGCACCTTTGCCGGCCTCGGGGGTTCAGCGGGCAGCACGAACGGTACCGGTTCGGCGGCGCGATTCTATGGCCCCAGTGGAGTGGCGATGGACGCCGAAGGCAACCTGTTTGTGGCCGACACGTACAACAACACGATCCGGAAGGTCAGCTCCGCCGGGGCTGTGAGCACCCTCGCGGGTTCGGCGGGCAACTACGGATCCTGGGACGGCACGGGCGCCAATGCCCGCTTCGACGGGCCGCGGGGCATCGCCTGCGACGCCGCGGGCACGCTGTTCGTCACCGATTACAACAATCAGACCCTCCGAAAGATCAGTCCAGCGGGCGCTGTCCTGACGCTGGCCGGCTCCCCCGGAGCCCACGGCATCGCCGACGGCATGGGCGCCGCGGCCCGTTTCAGCGACCCCTTCGGCGTTGCGGTGGATGGTACCGGGAACGCCTACGTGGCGGACAGTGCGAACCACCTGCTGCGCAAGGTCGCCCCGGACGGCACCGTCAGCACCCTGGCGGGGACCGCGGGTAGGGCCGGCGTGCAGTTCGGTGTCCTGCCCGCCTCCCTGTACCTGCCCTTCGCGGTGGCGATGGACCCCAAAGGAGACCTGTACCTGACGGCTTCCAACGGCCTCGTCGTCATCACCGCCCCCTGACCAGGCTGCGGGCCTGAGGTGAGTGGGCGGGATCGGCCCGAAGGCAGCCGGGAAACCCGGGTAGTCCCCAGGGTCCCGGCGCCGGCTGCCTCCGCGGAGGCCGGAGCTGCCGCTCCCTGCTTCAGCCCCGC
>JBGASS010000144.1:0-6450 GCA_044229555.1 Holophagaceae bacterium | reverse complement strand
GGCGGATGCCAACGCGACGGTGACGATTTCGGCGGGGGACTGGATCGCGCTGAACGAGGGGACGCTGGATCCCATGGCGGCCTACATGAGCGGGAAGCTCAAGGCCTCGGGCGACCAGAACCTGCTGATGAAGTTCCCCAAGCTCTTCAAGCGGCCGGCCTCCAATGCGGGTTCGGGCATCCCTCTGGCGGAGCTGGTGCCGGAGCGGCTGGCGTCGGCGCCGGGCTTGGCGGTGAAGGTGGGCGCGGAGACCTGGGGCAGCGGCCCCGAACTGAGCGGCGAGGAGGCCTCCGTGCGCGCCCTCGTGGAAGGCCGCGTGGAGCCCGGCCCGGCGCTGCTGGGGGGGCAGCTCGTGTTCGCGGGGGACATGGCCCTGCTGCGGAACGCCTGGACGGTGTGGAGCGCGGCACCCGTGAAGCCCCGGAAGCCCAAGAAGCCCGGGATGCTGGAACTCGCGGGCATGTGGATCAAGGGCAAGCTGGGGGGCTGATCCCTTCCTTCCCCGCCCCCGCAGAAAAATTTCCTCACAGACGGCGCGCTGCTGGCATCCCAACCCCATCACAGGGATCCGCATGCCCGCAGCCATCGAGGACAGCACGGCCACCGGAGGCTTCAGCGCCTTCGCCACCGCCAAGGACGGCGGCCTCCTGGCGGCGGTGGCGGAGGGCAGCGAGCCGGCCTTCAAGGAGCTCTACGCGCGCTACGCCGGGCGGCTGCTGGCCTACGTGCGGCGCATGGGCGGGCCCCGGATCCCGGCGGAGGACGTGGTCCAGGACATCTTCGTGGCCCTCTGGGTGAAGGCAGGGCAGTACCGGCCGGCGGCGGGATCGCCGGAGGCCTGGATCTTCACCATCACCCGCCACAAGGTCGTGGACATCTGGCGGGCGGCCAACCCCGTAGTGGATCTGGGGGAGGTCCCCATGGAAAGCGTCATGGAACCCGCGATGCCTGAGGACAGCGTCACCCGGCTCAGCCTGGCCAAGGCCCTGGCCGCCCTGGCCCCGGAGCAGCGGCGCCCCCTGGAGCTGGCCTACTTCGGCGGCCTCAGCTACGAGCAGACCGCCCAGGCCCTGGGCCTGCCCCTGGGCACCCTCAAGTCCCGCATCCGCGCCACCCTCGGCCAGCTGCGGACCCATCTGGGAGGCGCGTGATGAGCCGTCCGGCCTCCCTCCGCGCCCCGCGTCACCATCCCTCCGCCGACGCCCTGTTGGCCTACGGCACCGGCCAGGCGGACGCCGCCCTGCGCCTGCTGGTGGAGGCGCACCTCGATTGTTGCGACGCCTGCGCCGGGGAGACCGGCGCCCTGGCGGAGCCCGGCGGCGCCCTCCTGGCGGCCCTGGCCCCGGAGGCCGTGCCCCCGGGCCTCTTCGCCCGCATCCAGGCCGCCCTCCCCCGGCCCGGCGCCGCGGACCCGACTCTGCCCGCCGCGGTGGCCCGGCTGCTGCCCCCCGCCGAGCCGCGGGCGTGGCGGGGCGTGCTGAAGCGCGGGATCCGCTTCCTGCGCCTCATGGAGGGCCAGGTCCAGGGGGCGGCGGTCTACCTGCTCCACCTCCAGGCCGGCGCCGCCTTCCCCCATCACGCCCACGAAGGGATGGAGGACGCGGTGCTCCTGGCGGGCGGCGCCGTGGACGGCGTCCTCGAGCTGGAGGCCGGGGACTGGCGGCACATGGAGCCCGGCTCCGAGCACGCGCCCCACGCCCGGCCGGACGAGGACTGCTGGTTCCTCGTGCGGCTGGAGGGTGGCGTGGCGTTCAGCGGGTGGCGGGGGCTGCTGGCGGAGTGAGGGGCGAGCGGTGCGGACTCCTCATCCAATCAGAGAGTGAGGAGTATGCCTCTCGAATGAATTGGGCTGGGTTTTAAAACAGGCACCCCGTCCAGCGATGGCCGCCTTTTGGCCATCGCTGGGCGGGGTGCGGCCAAGCGAGAGCGCGGCAGCAGGGGTCGGAATGCCGCTCTGGATCCCGGAGATCGGTGCTGCCGGGAGGACGTCGCACCGATGCGGTTGGGCACCGGATTGGCAGGGTTCATGGTCCTGCCGCGCTGTCGCTTGGCCGCACCGGAGCCCGACACAGCCAAAGAGCGGCAGTGCCTGGCTCCGGTGCCTGTTTGAACGTCAACTTCAACTTCAACGTCAACTGCAACGTCTACTTCAACTTCAACGTCAACTTCAACTTCAACTTCAACTTCAACGTCAACTTCAACTTCAACGTCAACTTCAACGTCAACTTCAACGTGAACTTCAACGTCAACGGCACATTCAACGTCAACGTCACCTTCAACGGCCCATTCGACGGCGCGTGACGGGTCTCCCAGGCCAGGGAAAAATCCGCCCCCAGGACCGGCTCCCCTGAAAAATTTCATCCGGATCCCCTGGTGCCTCCGTTAAGCCTCCGTACCCCTTCCACGGAGGAATCCATGCAGGTGCTTTCATCCCTCACCCGGCGGCTCGCCGCCCTCTCCATTCTGGCGGCGCTGCCCGCCGTGGCGGGCTCGCCGGCCCTGAGCAGCCACCGCGAGGCGCCGGCCATCACGAAGCACCCCAAGGTCGACGCCACGGACTTCTACCTGTTCCGCAGCTACGAGAGCGGGCGCAGCGGCTACATCACGGTGATCGCCAACTACGTGCCGGTGCAGGCCACCTATGGCGGGCCCAACTTCTTCACCCTGGATCCGGAGGCCCTGTACGAGATCCACTTCGACACCAACGGCGACGCGAAGGAGGATTTCACCTTCCAGTTCCGCTTCGCCAACGCCCTGGCCAACAACGGCAACGGCATCGCCCTCAACGTGGGCGGCAAGCAGGTGGCGGTGCCGGTCATCAACGTCGGCGGCATCAGCGCCGGCAACAGCGCGAACCTGAATGTGAACGAGAGCTACACCGTCACCCTGGTCACCGGCGACCGCCGCAAGGGCACCCGCACCACCCTCACCAACGGCTCCGGAGCCTCCACCTTCGGCAAGCCCGTGGACAACATCGGCACCAAGTCCATCCCCAACTACCACGCCTATGCCGCGAGCTTCGTGTCGAACCTGGCGCTGCCCGGGGGCGCCACGGGCCGCGTCTTCGTGGGCCAGCGGAAGGACCCCTTCGTCGTGAACCTCGGCGAGACCTTCGACCTGGTGAACATCTCCAATCCCCTGGGGGCCGAGAACGCCGAGCGGGACAGCCTGGAGGACGACAACGTCACCAGCCTCATCCTGGAGCTGCCCATCAGCTTCCTGACGAACAACGGCGCCAACCCCATCGTCGGCGGCTGGACCAGCGCCAGCCTGCGCCAGGCCCGGGTGCTGAACCCCAAGCCCACCTACGCGATGCCCTCCAAGGAGGGCGGCGCGTGGACCCAGGTCTCGCGGCTCAGCAACCCGCTGGTGAACGAGCTGGTGATCGGCCTGAAGGACAAGGACCGCTTCAATTCCAGCCATCCTTCCGGCGACGGCCAGTTCGCGGACTACGTCACCAATCCGACCCTGCCCGCCATCCTGGAGATCCTTTTCGGCGGCGCCGGCGTGAAGGCGCCCACGGTGTTCCCCCGCACGGACCTGGTCTCGGTCTTCCTCACCGGCGTGGACACCCTGAACAAGCCCGCCAACGTGGTGGCCTCCGAGATGCTGCGCCTCAACACGGCCACGCCGGCGGTGCCGGCGGGCTCGCAGAACCGCCTGGGGGTCATCGGCGGGGACGTCGCGGGCTTCCCCAACGGCCGCCGCCCCGGCGATGACGTGGTGGACGTGGCCCTGCGGGTGGTGATGGGCAAGCTGCTCAACGCCCAGCAGGCCCCCAGCGGCCAGCTCCCCTTCACCGACGGCGCCTTCGTGGACGCGACTTTCTTCGACAGCAGCTTCCCCTACCTGAAGGACCCCCTGGCCGGCGCGCCCAACGACACCCCCGCCCACGCCGCGCGGCACAGCGCCGGAACGAGGTGAGCCATGCGGAAGCTGCGCTACGCCTGCCTCACCCTGCTCGCCCTCGCGGGCATCGGGACCTTCCTCGCCTGTTCCGGAAGCACCAGCAGCAGGGCCTCGATGCCGACCGTGCCGCCCGCGGTGACCACCATCGCAGGGCTGGTGAGCAGCGGGACCAATGACACGGACGAGGCCAAGGACCTGGACAGCCTCAACCTGAACGGACTCGACACCGAGGATGAGCACGCCTTCGATTCCTTGTTCCCGGCGAACTGAATCCAGGCGGGTTCGTGTGGAAGGGACGGCCACGGCCGTCCCTTCCCGTTTCCAGGACGAGGCCTACTCCTTCGTCTCCAGCTTTTCGTCCGTCTTCAACAACCCCCACTTCCCGCCCTGCTTGTCGAACTCGGCGTGGCGGACTTTGGTCTGGCCGATCTTGGCGCCGGGGTGGATGAGCTGGAAGGCGGGGAAGAGGCCCGTGGGGCGGGCGAGGCGCACCTCGTAGGTGGCGCGGGCCTGGTTGCCGCGGGTCTCGACGGTCTGGATGCGCTGGAACTCCACGTCGGCGGCGGGGAGCTGGAAGCCGGCGGGGGTGGTCTTGGCGGCCTGGGAGGCCTTGGACGTCAGCGCGTAGGTGTAGGTCACCTTGGCGCCCTCCTCCTTCGCCTGGATCGCCACGCCGCCGTCCTTCTGGAGGACCGCGTGGATGGCCTGCAGCTCGCTGAACTTGGCGCTGCCCTTCTCCACGGTGGCCGTCCGCGGGACGCGGACCGGGGCCACGGCGGGGTAGTCGGGCTTGATGAGCTTTTCGGCGGTGGAGCGGCTGAGGGAGCTGCTGCCGCAGGCGGCGGCCAGGGCCATGAGGGCGGCGGCGGGGAGGGGGGACAGGCGCATGGCGGCTCCGGCGGTTCCAGGAATGGTGCCACACTGGGACGATGCTCGTATCCGACCTCGAAACGCGCCTCCTGGCCTCGGTGACCCGCGCGGCGGCGGGGCGCAGGGCCCTGGTCTGCTTCTCCGGCGGCGTGGATTCCACCCTCGTGCTGGCGGCCTGCGTCCGGGCCGGCCTGCCCACCCGGGCCCTGCTGGCGGTGAGTCCCTCGCTGCCCCGGGCCGAGCGGGCCGAAGCCCACCGCCTCGCCGCGGATCTGGGCGCGGAGCTGGAGGAGCTGGCCACCCTGGAGACGGACCTGCCGGGCTACCGCGCCAACGCCGGGGACCGCTGCTACTTCTGCAAGTCGACTCTGTACGGCGTGGCCGAGGCGATGGCCGCGGGCCACGGCGAGGACGGCGTCCTCCTGAACGGCACCCAGCTCGATGATCTGGGCGACGTGCGGCCCGGCTTGAAGGCCGCCTCCGAGCACGCCGTGAAGTCGCCGCTGCTGGAGGCCGGCTTCAACAAGGAGGCCGTGCGCCGCCTGGCCCGGGCCTGGGGCCTCGCCAACGCCGACAAGGCCGCGGCCCCCTGCCTGGCGAGCCGCTTCCCCGTGGGCACGGAAGTGACGCCGGAGCGATTGAAGCAGGTGGAGGCCATGGAGGACTTCCTGCGGGAGAACGGCCTCTGGCCCGCCCGCGCCCGCTGGCACGACAGCGTCGTCCGCCTGGAACTGGAGCCCGAGGCCATGGTCCGGGCGATGGCGGAGCCCCTGCGCACGGAACTGGAGCGCGCCGCCTGGCGGGCCAGCTTCCGCTTCGCCGCGGTGGACCTGGGCGGCCTCCAGAGCGGCAGCCTGGCCCGTGCGATCACGGAGACATCCGCATGACCGACATCCGCTGGGACCATGCCCGGGAGGCCCGCACCGGCATCCCGGAAGTGATCTTCGGCCGGGGCAAGACCGTGGCCCAGGTGGTGCGCCTCTTCGAGGAGGCGAAGGAGCAGGGCCTCCTCCGGGTCGCGACCCAGCTCGGCGAGGCGCACCTGGAAGCCTTGAAGGACCTGGCCGCGGTGGACGCGGAGAGCCGCACGGCGGTGCTCAATCCGCGGCCGGCCCTGGACCAGCTTCCCATCGGCCTCCTCAGCGGCGGCACCGGGGACATCCCCGTGCTGCGGGAGGCGGAAGCGGTGCTCAAGGCCCTGGGCCATCCCGCGAAGACCTTCTACGACGTGGGCGTGGCGGGCCTGCACCGCCTCCAGGGCGTCATGGACGAGGTGCGCGCCTGCCCGGTGCTCATCGTGGCGGCGGGCATGGAGGGCGCTTTGCCTTCCGTCGTCGCCGGCCTCGTGGACGCCCCCGTCATCGCCGTGCCCACCAGCATCGGCGCCGGCATCAGCGCTGGCGGGACGGTGGCCCTGCATTCCATGCTGGCCAGCTGCAGCCCGGGCATTGCGGTGGTGAACATCGACAACGGGTTCGGGGCGGCCTGCGTCGCGATCAAGATGCTCAACCGGATGCGGGGAGCCCATCCCAACCAGCCTTGACCTTTCGGGAGGTCCCATGGACCGCCGTTTGCCGTGTCTCCTCCTCCTGGCCGGGCTCGCCGGCGCCGCCCAGGAACCCGTCATCGGCGGTCCCTGCGAAGGCTGCGAATGGGTCTTCGAGGGGAAGC
>JBGASS010000143.1:0-6494 GCA_044229555.1 Holophagaceae bacterium | reverse complement strand
GGGGTCGGCTACGCCACGGTCTATCCCCTGGCCACGGTCCTGAAGATCGTGCTGGCCCAGCTGCTGCTGGGCCTGGCGGGCTGAAGTCCGCGGCGGGTCACTGCCCCCGGGGCGGTTCCCACAGCTCGACCTTGTTTCCTTCGGGATCCATGACCCAGCCGAACTTCCCGTACTCGGATTCGTCGACCTTCTCGAGCACGGTGCAGCCTTCTTCCTTCAGGGCCTTGAGCAGGGCGTGGAGGTCGTCCACCCGGTAATTGACCATGAAGGAAGCGGAACTCGGGGCGAAGTGGTTGCTTTCCTGGGGATCGATGAGCCAGGCCGTCGTGCCCGCCACCGGCTGGCCCTCGGCGTCGGTCCAATCGAAGGCCGCCCCGCCCCAGGCCTGCACGTCGATGCCCAGGTGGCGCTTGTACCAGGCCTGCAGGGCGGGAGCGTCCTTGGCCTTGAAGAAGATGCCGCCGATGCCCGTGACACGTTTCATGGAATCTCCGATGCGCGGGAGGGGTGGGGGAAGGTGGCTCGCGAGAGCGGACGCGGCGACCGGGTCAGGGGGCCGCCACGGGGCGCTTGCGGCGCAGGACGCCCGCCGCGGCCAGGGTGAACAGCAGTCCGACCGGCAGGGGTTCGAGGAAGGTGAAGGCGATGTTCACCAGCGGATTCTGGTACATCACCTTGAACTCCGCCATCTGCCAGTTCTTTTCGGCGATCTGCGCCTCCGTGGCCCCGGACTTTCTCGCCTCCTCCTGCGCGTGCGCCGCGTACTTGTGGAGGAAATCCGGCATGAGCTTGTGGTAGACGACCTGCCAGGTGGCGACGTAGCAGGCGCTCGCGATCACGGTGATCAGGATGCCGGCCTTGAAGGCCCGGCCGAAGGTCACGGTTCCGCCGGCCACCTGGTCGCGATACGCCTTCACCCCGGCGAACACCAGCAGGAAGGCCAGCGCCATGGAGGCGTAGCCGACGAGGTAGCCCGCCGCGCCGAAACCGATCTGGTCGTGGAACTGGACGGTGAGGAGCATCATCGCCGACATCAGGGCGCCGGCCATGAGCCCGTAGGTCAGCACGATCTTCCGCATGGCGGCTCCGAGGAGGGTGGGGACGGCCAATTCTAGCGGCTCGCCCCACCTCCGCGCGTCCAGTCCTGAAGCTGGCAGGCCTTCAGGAGGAAACAGACACGGTCCCGAGGGCTACTTTTTCGGCGCATACCGCATCGCCACCGCCCCGGAGGCGAACTCCTGCCGGCCCGTGAGCCTCAGGTCGACGTGCTTCGACAGCCCCGCGAACAGGGTCGGCCCGTGGCCGGCGAGGCGGGGGTGCACCACGAATTCGTACTCGTCGATCAAGCCCAGCTCCGCCAGCGCCAGCGGGAGCTGCACACCGCCCAGGAACAGCCCCTTCCCCGGCTCCCGCTTGAGCCGGCGGACGGCCTCCCCCAGGTCCCCGCGCAGGAGTTCCGCGTTCCAGTCGACGCGCTCCAGGGTGCTCGACACGACGTATTTCCGGGCCGCGCCGATGCTCCGGGCGAAGGGTTCCATCCAGTCGGGCCGCGTCCCCGCCGGCGGCCGCCACGCGGCCTCCATCATTTCGTAGGTCACGCGGCCCAGGAGGAGGGCATCGGCCCGTTCGAAGTTCTCGACGGCGTGCCGGTGCAAGGCTTCGTCGGCGGGAATCGCCCGATGATCGCAGCACCCGTCCAGGGTGACGTTGATGGAGTACCGAAGGGGCCGCATCCGTGACAGGTCCGCCGGGAGTGTTCCGATGCTAGTGGCTGCCCAACCTCGGAATCAAGCCGCCCGGCGAAGCGGCGTCGGCCTGGATGAATGGCCGGGACGGGTGGCCTTCGTTCGGATCCCGCGGTTCCGGCACCTGCGGGTTGCTGGACCGCAGGGCATTGGTCTTCCCCCAAATCTGAGTACCAGTTGAAAGGTTAGGGTTCATCCTTCGTGAGGAGAACCCTGAATGAGACAGGCGAAGTTGACGGACGAGCAGATCGTGGCGCTGCTGCGGGCGGCGGAGCGTGGGGAGAAGTCCATCGTGCAGCTGGCGCGGGAGCACGGCGTGACGGAGCAGACGGTCTACCGGTGGCGGCGGAAGTTTGGAGGCGCCACGGTGCCGGATGTTCGGAGATTGAAGCAGCTGGAGAAGGAGAATGCCCGCCTGCTGCGGCTCCTGGGGCAGCGGGAAGTGGAGATCGACGGAATGAAGGAGCTGCTGCGAAAAAAATGGTGAGCGCTCCTCAGAGACGGGAGGGGGCGGGAGTGCTCAAGGCCATGCGGATTCCGGAACGTCGGATCGCCTTGCTGGTCGGCCTCTCGCGGTCGGGAATGCGATACCGGACCCGACCGAAGCCCCAGGACCATCTGGCGGAGCGCGTGAAGGCGTTGAGCCTGGAACACCCTCGCTGGGGCCAGCCGCGGATCTACGCGGTGCTGCGCCGCAGCGGCGTGGTCGTGAACCACAAAGCGGTGGCCAGGCTCTGGCAGAAGCACGGGCTCCAGGTCACGCGGCGCCCGAGGCGGAAGAAGGTGCGGACGGGAGAGACCGTGCCGCAGAAGGCGGAGCACCCGAACCACGTGTGGACCTACGACTTCGTGTTCGGGTGGACCTTGGGCGGCGCCCCGCTGAAGTTCCTGACCCTGGAGGATGAGTACACACGGGAATCGCTGGCCATCGAAGTGGGAACGACCTTCCGCGCCCTCCATGTGCGGGAAGTCCTGGCCCACATCTTTACGGAGCGAGGCGCCCCCAAGTTCATGCGCAGCGACAACGGTCCGGAGTTCGTCGCCCTTGAAGTGGGGCTCTGGCTCGCAGACCAGCGCATCCGCACCCACCTCATTGATCCCGGGAAGCCCTGGCAGAACGGATTTGCGGAGAGCTTCAACGCGCGATTCCGCGACGAATTCCTGAACCAGGAGAGCTTTCACAGCGTAGGCGAGGCCCGAGTCATGGCCAGGTCCTTCAGCCGCCGCTACAACGAGTCCCACCCTCACTCGTCGTTGGGGTTCCACACCCCCAGCGAATTCGCAGCGATCTGTGCGTCGGGGGCGCTGCCCCCGAACCCCCGGGATTTATCGCCTTGGGCCACCCCCGGTGCCACGAGGAAAAGGGCCGGCCAAAGCCAGCCCCCACCGTACGGTGGCCCTGGATCGGCGCTCGGGTCGCTTCCCAGCGTTGCCCTATCCTCCCTCCAGGCGATGGAGACGCTACCATGACCCCGGCTCGGAACTCCGCGCCATCACTCTTTCCCAACCCTAAATCACGGACCCTAACCTTTCAGGCGGTCCTCAATTTGGGGGAAGACCACCGGTCCATTCATCATTGGTGCGAAAGAAGTCCGTCGACTTTGCGCGGCTTTTGTTGATGGTGACTTGTCCACAGACGAGCTCGCATACATCTCGGATGCGATGCAACTCTCCGAATCATTCGAATGGAGTGAGCCAATCTACTTCGAGATGGTCTTTTCAATGTCTGATCCGGCCATCAATGGCCCGTTCACAGTCGAAGCCGGGCAAGCATTGTTGTCCCAGCTTGGGCCACCTAACCTCCCGTTCAACCCGGACCCGCGCAAGCGCGGGCCGGTTAACTTCATCCGTTAGGCATCTCTGTCATGCAGGCTTCGTCATGAGCAACGAGAGACCCAAATTGGTGATCCCCGAGGACCGCGGCGAACATCCCCGAAAGGCCACAGCGCTGCTCGCCGGGCTTCTTGTTGCAATTCTCGCGTTTTTCCTTTGGAACAAGTTCGAAGAAGTGAATCGAACACCAGAAGCAGAAGGGGCATTCGGCCCATTACATCTTTTTCGTTAACGCAGAGATCGTCATGTCCTCCTTCTCGGCCAATCTCAGGATCAATACCTACGGATCGCTTCTACTCTTCTATTCGGAAGCATCGTGAACAACCCCAGCAAACTCATCCGCATTCCAGGCCTAACCAAGCGTTCAACCCGGGCCCCGTATCGAACTGCCGCTTCGCGCCTTCCTGGCGGCGCTGCCTCGCCTCCGCCCACCCTCCGGCCCGCTGGCGGGCTGGTTGACTCCGATCATTAGCCGCCGGCCATGCGCATTGCCGTTCTCTCCGACATCCACGGCAACCTGGGGGCCCTCCAGGCGGTCCTGCGCGATCTTTCCCATCGGCGGGTGGATGCCATCGTCAACCTCGGCGACAGCCTTTCCGGCCCCCTGCAGCCCGCGGAAACCGCGGCCTTCCTGATGGCGCAGCCGTGGACGCACCTGGCCGGGAACCACGAGCGCCAGCTCCTGGACTTCGCGCCCGAGAGGCGCGGCCCTTCGGATCGCTATGCCCACGCCCAGCTGGGCTCCGAAGCCTTCGGATGGATGGCGAAGCTGCGGTCCGCGCAACCGCTCGACGAGGACGTCTTCCTTTGCCACGGCACGCCGCGGAGCGATGTCGAATACTTCCTGGATACCGTCGATGCGCCGCGGGTGCGCGCGGCCACGCCGGACGAAATCGAAGAGCGGCTGGGCCCGGTTTCCGCCGCCGTCGTGCTCTGCGGGCACACGCATATCCCGAGCATGGCCCGGTCCCGCGCCGGCCAGCTGCTCCTGAACCCGGGCAGCGTGGGGCTGCAGGCCTATGAAGACGGAAATCCGGTCCATCACGTGGTCGAGAACCACTCTCCGGACGCCCGCTACGCCATCGTCGAACGGCAGGGCCGGGAGTGGCGAGGGCAGCTCCTGGCGGTGCCCTACGACCATGCCGGCGCGGCCGACCTGGCCCGCCAGCGCGGCCGGCCGGACTGGGAGGCGGCGCTGCTGTACGGGCGCATGGCGGCTCCCCTTCCATCGCACCCGGCCGCCGCTGGCGGCCGAACCCCAGGAGGATCGCCATGATCGTTGAAGCCCAGGTGGTCATCCACGGGTCCAGGGCGGCGATCTGGGCCGCGATCACCGACATCGAGAACGCCGCGCAGGTCATCAGCGGGTGGCGGGAGACGCGGCTGCTCTTCGACAAGCCCACCGCGGTCGAAAAGTGGATCACCGAGGCCGTGACGCCCGAGTTCTACCGGACCCGGGCGGAAAGCGACGGCTTCGCCTTCCTGACCACCCTGAGCCTCGCGGAAGGCGGCGGTGGCGTGACCTTGACGAGTTCCCATGAATCCAGGCCCCAGAGCCTCGTCGCAAGGTTCCTGAAGGTCCCCATGATCTTCCTGTTCCGGGGGGTGATGAGGAAGGTGATCCGGCAAGACCTGGAGGATTTCAAGGCCGCGGTCGAGAAGGCATGATGGGCACCGGCCTGAGTCCGGCAGGACCTCGATGCCCCGCGCGCGCTACCTGAACTTTCGCCATCCTGGACCCGGAGGCCTCCCCCATGACACCCCGTGAACTGGTCGCCGCCTGGGTCGCAACCTTCAACCGGGCCGACGCGGCGGCCCTCGAAGAGTTCTACGCCGACACCGCCATCAACCACCAGGTCGCCGAAACCCCGGTCGAGGGCCGCCCCGCCATCCGCGCCATGTTCGAGGCGGCCTTCCAGGCGGCGGACATGGTCTGCATCGTCGAGAACATCTTCGAGGATGGGGAATGGGCCATCCTCGAGTGGCGGGATCCCCTCGGACTGCGCGGCTGCGGGTTCTTCCACGTCGTGGCGGGCCGGATCGTGTTCCAGCGCGGCTACTGGGACAAGCTGACCTTCCTTCGCCAGCACAACCTGCCGATCCCCGCCACCTGAAGGCCACCGGGGGAAGCTCTCCCGGCCCGGCCTCCCGCCGCCCTGGCTCCGGACTTCCTGCCGCTAGGCTTTTTTCGCGGGGCGCCAGCTTCCCAACGAACGCAGCCGCTCGTCCGGAGTTCTCCATGTCCACCTTCCGCACTTCCCGGGACCTCCCCGCCCCCCCGCACGCCGTCTTCGCCGCCTTCCGGGAGCCGGCGCGCCTGGCCCGCTGGTGGGGGCCGGAAGGCTTCACCAACACCTTCTACACCTTCGAGTTCCGCCCGGGCGGGGCCTGGCGCTTCACCATGCACGGCCCCGACGGCAGCGACCATCCCAACGAATCCGAATTCCTGGAGATCGTGCCCGATGCGCTGGTGCGGATCCAGCACGTCAACCCGCCGCGCTTCGAGCTCGCCATCACGCTGGAGCCCAGCGGCACCGGAACCCGGATCACCTGGGTCGGCGTGCTGGAGAACCGCGAGTTCGCCGAGAAGATGCGCCCCTTCCTCGAGACCGCCAACGAGCAGAACCTGGACCGGCTGGCGCGGGAGGTCGGCGCGGGCGACCTGGAGAGCGCCTGCCCCTTCCCTCAGCCCGGGCCCGTCGCGGCCAGGCTGCTTGCCTCCACCGCGATTCATTCCAGGAGCGGACCCCATGACCTTCGCCATTGCTGAACCGGACTGGAAGCACCTGAGGCGACTCCAGAAGGTGGCCCTGGAAAGGTTCTCGCAACGGATCCTGGACGAGATCGAAGGCCTCCAGGCGGATTCCGCGAAGGACTGCCACACGCGCTACCTGGACATCTTCGAGCTCATCCACC
>JBGASS010000142.1:0-6915 GCA_044229555.1 Holophagaceae bacterium | reverse complement strand
CATGCCCTGTGGTAAGCTTCCGAGTTCCAAACGAAGATAAATCACGCTGTAAGAACAACAAAGCAGGCTCGGAGGAGCAAAAAGAGTCGTGAGCCTTACCAAGGAAAAGAAGACAACCCTCATCGAGGGAAACCGCGCGCACACCAAGGACACCGGGTCTCCCGAAGTCCAGGTGGCGCTTCTATCAGAGCGCATCGGCCAGCTGACCGAGCATCTCAAGACGCACGCGAAGGATCATCACTCGCGCCGCGGCCTTCTGATGATGGTCGGACATCGTCGTCGTCTCCTCGACTATCTCAAGTCGAAGACGCCCTCTCGCTACCAGTCTCTGATCGTCAAGCTCGGACTGCGCAAGTAGTCAGGCGCCGCAGAAGGCCCGGCGTTTCGTTCCTGCCGGGCCGCCAGATCCGGGGCGCTCCTTTCCCTCCCGTCGTGAGGGGAAAGGGTGTTCCGGGCCGGGCTTTCTTCTGCATGATCCGAGGCGGTCGCCGCCCCTTTTAGACCTCACGTCCTCCAAACAGCCCAGCCGCTGGAGAAAAGCACATGGCCATGAAACGGTATGAGATCCAGGTCGGCCGCACGCCGATCACCATTGAAACGGGCCGAATGGCCAAGCAGGCCGACGGCGCCACCCTGGTGCGCATGGGCGACACCGTGGTCTTCGTCGCGGCCGGCTCGGCCAAGGAGCCGAAGCCGGGAATCGACTTCCTTCCCCTGACCGTCGACTACCGCGAGAACAACTTCGCCGCGGGCAAGATCCCCGGCGGGTTCTTCAAGCGCGAGGGTCGGCAGAACGAGAAGGAAATTCTCACCTGCCGCCTCATCGACCGCCCGATGCGGCCGCTCTTCCCCGAAGGCTGGGGCTGCGAGACGCAGATCAGCGCCCTGCTGTGGTCGGCCGATCTCGAGAATGAATCGGACACCCTCGCCCTCATCGGCGCGTCCGCCTCCCTGTGCATCTCCGACATTCCCTTCGACACGCCGGTAGGCGCGGTCCGGGTGGGCTTCTGGGACGGGCAGTGTCACATCAACCCGACCAGCACCGACATGAAGACGAAGAGCGAGTTGAACCTCCTCGTCGCCGGGACCGAGAAGGCCATCTGCATGGTCGAGTCGAGCGCCCGCGAGCTGGGCGAGGACGACATGGTTCGCGCCCTGGTGGCCGGGCACGAAGCCATCAAGGTGATCTGCGCGGTTCAGCGCCAGGTGATGGCCGAAGTCGGCAAGGTGAAGCGCCCGGCCCCGAAGAAGGAGATCGACCACGCCCTCGCCCACGAGATCGCGGCCGCTCTGGAACCGCCTCTGTACGAGGCGATGCAGAAGCGCGACAAGCTCGAGATGTACGCGAAGATGGACGCGGTCAAGAAGGCCTACGTCGCGACCATCCCCGAGGATCAGGCGGCCAAGAAGGCCCTCGTGTCCACGGTGTACGACCAGCTCCGCGAGCACATCCTCCGTCGCGAGATCCTCGAGCGGGGCCGCCGCCTCGACGGCCGCCGTTTCGACGAGATCCGTCCGATCACCTCGGAAGTCACCGTCCTCCCGCGCACCCATGGCTCCTGCCTCTTCACCCGCGGAGAGACCCAGGCCCTCGTCACCGCCACCCTCGGAACCAGCGAGGACGCGCAGATCATCGACACCGTCCAGGAACTCGAGTACAAGAAGCGCTTCATGCTTCACTACAACTTCCCGTCGTTCTCGGTCGGAGAAGTCCGGCCGAACCGCGGCCCGGGCCGCCGCGAGATCGGGCACGGCGCCCTCGCCGAGCGCGCGCTCCGCGAGATGCTTCCGTCCGAAGAGGATTTCCCCTACACCATCCGCATCGTGTCCGACATCCTCGAATCCAACGGCTCCTCCTCGATGGCGTCGATCTGCGGCGGAGCCCTGGCCATGATGGATGCCGGCGTTCCCCTCAAGGCTCCGGTCGCGGGTGTCGCCATGGGCCTCGTCTCGAACGGCGAGAAGTACGTCGTCCTCTCGGATATTGCCGGCGAGGAAGACCACTACGGCGACATGGACTTCAAGGTCGCGGGCACGGCGAAGGGCATCACCGCCCTCCAGATGGACATCAAGATCGGCGGCATCACCACCGAGATCCTCACCAAGGCCCTGGACCAGGCCAAGACGGGCCGGCTGCACCTCCTGGACGCCATGGGCGCCATCCTGGCGGCGCCCCGGGCGGAGTTCGCCAAGAACGCCCCCCAGATGCACAGCCTCCAGCTCCCCAAGGAGAAGATCCGCGACGTCATCGGCAAGGGCGGCGCCACCATCCGCAACATCATCGACGTCTCGGGCTGCTCCGTGAACATCGACGACGACGGCATGTGCCAGGTGGCCGGCCCCACCCAGGAGAAGCTGAACATCGCCCTGAAGATGATCGCCGACCTGATCCAGACCGCCGAGGTGGGCAAGACCTACATGGGCAAGGTGGCCAAGGTCGTCGAATTCGGCGCCTTCGTGACCATCCTGCCGGGCCTGGACGGCCTGCTCCACGTCTCCGAGATGGCGCCCCACCGGGTCAAGAACCCTGCCGACGAGGTCAGCGAGGGCCAGGAGATCATGGTCAAGGTCATCGGCGTGGACGAGAAGAACGGCAAGATCAAGCTCAGCCGGAAGGCGCTGCTGGCGGAGGCCGCGGCGGCGGAGTAGTCCCCGGAAGCCAAGCCCCATCAGGAGAAAGGCCCCCGGATGGGGGCCTTTCTCTTGATGGGGCTGAATGCACGCGGGGGTGCCTGCCCAGAGGGTCCAGGGGGTCCTCCCGGACTCGGCGGCCCCCCTCAGAAGCGGCGATGAACACCCCGGACATCACGTCGGTGTAGGCCTTTGCAAAGCGCACGGCCCAGGGCTCCTCGACCAGGCCGAAGCTGTGGCCGGCGGCGTCTTCGCTACCTTCCAACCAGACGTTCCGGGCCTTCACGGACTAGAAGCGGAAGGCGCCCGGCGCGGGGACGGCATTTGCGAAGGCGTCCCAGATCCTGTTGATACTGGTAGGGTTGGGGATGTGAGGGTCTGCTTGGCTCCGAGGCCGCTCGTGTGGCCGAACTGGTCCGTCGCCAGGGGGCGCCGTACGGTCGCTCTGTTGATGAGCCGCATTTCGAACGGAGTGACGAAGTGGCCGCTGGGGTGGCGCAGGTCGTCCACGACGGGCTGGCAACTATCTGTGGAACAGCCGTCAAGAGTCCAGGCCTTGACCGCATGGCCTGAGCGTCGGCTCAGGGTGTGATCCGGTGCCCCCACTGCGGGGGTGCCGGTCGCCGGGTTCACCGCGTTGCTGTTGAAGCTGTCGAGCATTCCCGAACCGGTCATTGGGATGCCGTGCCGCGGACAGGACGGACGGGACCGGAAAAACCACGGGCCCCGTGAGGGGCCCGTGGTATGCAGCAGGTGGTACGGGGTGACTAGTAGGCCACCGTGAAGGTACCGGACAGCACGTCGGCGTAGGCCATGGGGTAGCGGACCGCGAAGGGGGCCTTGCCCATATCGAAGCTGTGGCCTGCGGCGCCTTCCGAGCCTTCCATCCAGACGTTGCGGACCTTGACGTAGTACCAGGCCGGGCCGAAGCCGGGGGCGATGATCCCGTCGATGGTGTCCATCACCGCGAAGGGCGGCAGGACCAGGGTCTGCTTGGCGCCGATGCCGCCGAGGTGGCCGACGCGGATTTCCCGGATGGGGGTCGTGAAGTTGAAATCGTTGAGGATGCCCCCGAAGTCATGGGCGTAGATGGTGATGATGTAGCCCGAGGGGTGGCGCAGGTCGTTGACGGCGGGCTGCCAGGAGATCTGGACGTTGGAGAAGCCGTTCAGGGTGTGGTCCGTGGCGGGCGTCGCATTGCCGTTGGCCAGCTTGTAGGAGGGCGCCGTGATGGCGGGGTCGCCGGTGAAGAAGTTCACCGAGTTGCCGTTGAAGATGTCCAGCTTGGTGCCCACGTTGCCGGAGGCGTTGCCGTCGGCGAAGTTGGTGACCAGGTCGTTGATGGCCAGCTGGCGGACCGGGGTGACGACGGGCTTCACGCCCTGGCTGCCGTTGTTGAGGAGGTCGTGGCCCTTCGGCGCGATGAGGCCGATCTGCAGGACGTGCTTCTGGACGGGGGCCGCGGCTCCGAAGATGAACGCGAAGAGGGGGTTGACGGCCTTGCCGACGAAGTTGTGGTTGATGTGCACGACTTCGGTGAACTCGTTGGTGAGCCAGTTGTTGCTGAAGGCGCTGATGACGCCGGGGAAGCCGGAGGCGCTCACGTCGCCGTTGCCCGTGTTCCACCACTGGGCCAGGACCGGCGCGCCGGGCTCGAGGCCCGCCTCGCCGAGGAGCGAGGAGTAGCTGGCGCCGTTCTGGCTGGTCTTGGTGCCCTGGTCGCGAGGGCATGAACCGCAGGTATTCCTGGGTGATGCCGTCGAGGTGTTCACCGCCGGCCAGGTCGGTGGCGACGTCCGTGATGGGAGCGGCATCGTTGGTGCTGTGGTCGAGGAGAAAACGCCGCGGAAGCCAAGGCCGAACTGGGCGGGGCGCCGACGATGTTGAACAGCTCGAACTGGGAGCGGTTCCAGCCCGTGACGATGCTGGTGCTGCTGGCGAGGGGCTGGTTGGCGGCGCCGAGCTGGCCGTCGAGTTCCGCGAAGGAGATCTGGGCCTGGGTGTCGGTGAGGCCACCGTTGACCATGCTGAAATCGGGAGCGGTGGTGAGGCCGCCCTTGGCGGTGACGGAAGCCGCGCCGCCGGTGAGCATGGAGCCCGCCCAGGCGCCGTAGGCGTTACTGAAGGTGTCATCCTTCTTCAGCCACACGAAGTGGGTGCGGTCCCCGCTGGTGGTGTCGATGAGCTCGGGGTTCGCGTTGTCGTAGGGGCCGTGGTAGGGGTTCAGGCCCGTGAAGGTGCCCGCCTGGCCGACCCGCAGCCACGTGTAGTCGCCGGGGGTGTTGTCCAGGTTGAGGTCGGTGCCGTAGTGGCTGAAGTCCTGGCCGTTCCGGGTGCTGCGGGTCTGGTAGCCGAGGATGCCCGTGAAGGGGATGTCGGTGTAGCCCGAGCCGCCGGCGGGGGTGGTGTAGGCGTTGGGGAAGTTGAAGTGGAGGTTGGCGTTGTTGGGGATCCAGACGCCGTCGGTCACGGCGTGGATGGGCTGGCCGACGCTGCCGAGGGTGGTGGCGGAGACGCCCGTGGTGGTCCAGGTCACGCCCGCGTTGGTCGGGTAGCCCAGGAGGCCGAGGTAGTTGTTGGCGTTGTCGTACTCGTTGGCCGCCGTGGGGTAGTTGCCGGTGAAGAACACGCGGGCGTTGCCCGACAGGTTCGGCGTGGCCATTTCCATCACGTCCGTCTCGTTGAAGAGGTTCGCCGTGCCCACCGCCGGGTAGCCGCCGGAGGTGTAGGTGATGATGGTGGGCCAGGTGAAGCTCAGGCGCAGGCGCCCGCCGGCGTTGGATTCGGGACCGCCCACCGCGATGTTCGCGATGTCGTCGCTGAAGCCCGCGGCGGCGGAGAAGAAGGAGGGCCGGCCGGGGACGATCTGGTGGTAGTCGACCTCGCTCTGGACCTTGCCGGCGAAGTAGCGGGGCATGCCGAAATCAGGACGGCGGTTGCCGCCGGCCTGGAATCCGACGGTCTCGAAGCCCTGCCAGGGCGTGTTGATCGCGCGGGGGGCGATGAAGCCATTGTTGAAGTCCAGGGGATCGATCGCCGACGTGGACGAGAACAGGTAGGGCGAGTTCGAGGGGATCACCCGGGCCTGGGCCTCGTTGTTGGAGTAGGTCCCGCTGGGGAGGACCTGCACCTGCTCGGGATTCGGCCGCGCGGGATTGGCCTCCGGCGTGCCGCCCCGGAACTGGACGTAGGGGGAACCGGTGTAGCCGCCCACGGTGCCGACCACGCCGGTGGCGCGGGTGGCGGGGTTCAGCTGCTCCTGGATGGGGTTGGGGGAGTACCCGACATCCTCGCGGCCGGCGCCCTGGCCATCCACCGTGTGCCAGGAGCCCGCGGTGTAGAGGCCGTCGGGCCAGACGGACTGGTAGACGATGGGGGCGGGAGGCGTCCCGGCGAGGGCCAGGCTGGGCTTCGACTGGTTCCAGGAGGTGGCGAGGTAGGACGGCACCTTGTGGCTGGGGGTGAAATGGGGCGTCTGGCGGACCCGCGAGCCGGAGCTCATGGGGAGCGAGGCGCCGAGGGGCTTGGAGGCGCCCAGCCCGTTGAGGGCCGCGCGGGCCTGGCCGATGCCCTGGACATTGAAATTGTTGCCGAAGGCTCGGACGCTGGTGCCGGCGCCCGGACCGCCATTCCCGACCACGGGGATGGAAGCGATGGGCTGGGCGAGGCCGGGGTCCATGACCTTGATGGAGCCGGGGCCGCCGGCGGTGGCGTTGCCGAAGAGGTCGGAGCCGTAAGTGACGGTGCTGCCGGGATCCACGTACTCGAAGCGGGACGGGTGGTTGCTCACGCCGTAGGGCAGGTAGCTGAAGACGAAGCGCTCGAAGAAGTAGGCGGAGTTCAGGGAGGTGTTGGTGTTGCCCGTGGGGATGTACAGGCCGCGGGGCGCGTCGAAGACGTCGGAAGCGCTGTCACCGCGGTAGCGGAGGCGGCTGTTGAAGAAGCGCACCGTCCCGAAGACCGGGAAGATGTTCTTCTGCGAGGAGTTGGCGCGGCCGTACTGGTCCTCGGCGATGACGCCGAAGCCGTAGGCGCCCAGGCCGATGTAGCGGCTCAGGGTGTACTGGATGCGCACCGGCGCCCAGGTCACCACGTAGTTGCCGAGGCTCCCGCCGATCCAGGGGTTGTAGAAGCCGTTGGGCTGGCTCGCGCCGGCGTTGAAGGCCGGGAAGTTCGTCGTCGGGTCCGCCGCCGGGAAGGTCGGGTTCGTGTTCAGGTTCCCCGACACCAGGAAGGGGATGCCCGCCACGTCGTTGATCAGCGTGCGCTGGCCGAAGTCCACCT
>JBGASS010000141.1:0-6780 GCA_044229555.1 Holophagaceae bacterium | reverse complement strand
ACCCCGAGGCCCTGGCGATCGGCCTCAAGTCCCTGGGCTGGCTCACCTCGGTGCAGAAGACCGCGGCGGGCCACTTCCGCCCCATCGGGAACAACGGGTTCTACGCCCGGGACGGGGCCCACGCGGACTACGACCAGCAGCCCGTGGAGGCCCAGGCCATGGTCTCCGCGTGCCTCGAGGCCTTCCGGGCTACCCAGGACGAGGCCTGGTCCCGGCAGGCCCGGCGGGCCTTCGAGTGGTTCCTGGGTCGCAACGACCTGGGCCTGCCCCTCTACGATTCCAGCAGCGGCGGCTGCGGCGATGGTCTCCATGCCGACCGCGTCAGCGAGAACCAGGGGGCCGAATCCACCCTGGCCTTCCACCTCGCCCTCGCCGAGATGAACCACGCCGAATTCCCCACCGCCACGCCCCCGCCGAAGGCCCCATGACCGCCATCACGCTCCGCCGCCACGAAACGACGCTCGTCCCCGAGAGCGCCCGGGTCATCATCCGGCCCTTCATCCCCTCCAGCACCCACCGCATCACCACCATCATCGGGCGCGCCCTGGCCCTGAGCGAGGAGGAGACGGTCCTGGACCTGGCCGCCGTCCTCAAGGAGTTCGAGACCCGGCACCTGGACATCGAGGCGCCCCTGCTCGCGAACTACGAGCGGGTGGTGCCCCACCTGTTCACCCAGCGCCCCCTCTCCCGGGAGCGGAAGCTCCTCCTCGGCGCCCTCTTCTCAGGTGAGTACGCCCTGGAATCCGCGGCCCTCTTCAATCCGTCCATCGTCCCCCACCCCGACCAGGCTGGCGTCCCGGCGGGCGGGCTGCGCTTCATCATGAGCCTGCGGGCCACCGGGGAGGGGCACATCTCCTCCATCGAGTTCCGGACGGGCCTCATCGGCCCCGACGGAGCCATCGCCCCCGACCCGGTCTCCCGCTACGTCACCGTCCCGGAGATCGACCCCAACCCCACCTACAAGAAGGCGCCCTTCATCCTCAAGCTGCATGAGATGGGCTTCGACAACGGGCACACCGCCGCCGTGATGGAACAGCTCGGGGAAGGTTTCACCCGCAGCGACCTGAACCGGAGCATCACCCATGTCCGACGGGAGACCCGGCCCGCGACCCAGGACCTGAAGGGCACCCTCAACTCCGTCCAGTGGCTCGCCGATTCCAACTACGAGATGGCCTTCTCGCCGAAGCTGGCCATGAGCGAGCGCATCATCTTCCCCGTCTCCTCCAACGAGAGCAACGGCATCGAGGACGCCCGCTTCGTCCGCTTCCTCGAGGACGACGGGACCGCCACCTACTACGCCACCTACACTGCATACAACGGGCACGCCATCCTGCCCCAGCTCATCGAAACCCAGGACTTCCTGCGCTTCCGCGTGCTCACCCTCACGGGCACCGCCGTCCAGAACAAGGGCATGGCCCTCTTCCCGCGGCGCATCGACGGCAGCTACGCGATGCTGAGCCGCCAGGACGACGAGAACCTCTTCATCATGTTCTCGGACAATCCCCACTAATGGAGCGACTCGACGATCCTGCTCCGCCCGGTGGAGATGTGGGAGTCGGTGAAGATCGGGAACTGCGGCTCCCCCATCGAGACCGACGCCGGCTGGCTGGTCATCACCCACGGCGTCGGCCCCATGCGCAAGTACTGCATCGGCGCGGCGCTGCTGGACCTGAAGGATCCGACGAAGGTCATCGGCCGGCTGCGCGAACCCCTGGTGGCCCCCGAAGGCACCGGGCGGGAAGGCTACGTGCCCAACGTGGTCTACAGCTGCGGTTCCCTGCTCCACGGCCGCGAGCTCATCCTGCCCTTCGCCATGAGCGACCGGGCCACCGCCATCGCGAGCGTCCCCCTGGACGAGCTGCTGGCCGCCCTGCGGAGCTGAATCCTAGAGGGTCCGGCCCGCGCCCTGGCCCGCGCAGCGCAGGTCCTCGCAAGCCTGCCTGACACGCTCAGCCATGCTGCTCTCGGCCTTCTTCATGTACGGCCGGGGATCGTAGGCCTTCTTGTTGCCGACGTCGCCGTCCACCTTCAGGACGCCATCGTAGTTCTTGAACATGTGGTCGGCGATGGCCCGGGTGAAGGCGTACTGGGTGTCCGTGTCGATGTTCATCTTCACGACGCCGTAGTCCAGGGTCTCGTGGATCTCCGCGAGGCTGGAGCCCGAGCCGCCGTGGAAGACCAGCATTGCCGACGCGCCCGGGAAGGCCGCCCCGATGGCCGCCTGGCCGTCGCGGAGGATGGTGGGTTTCAGCTGCACGTTGCCGGGCTTGTAGACGCCGTGCACGTTGCCGAAAGTGGCCGCCAGCATGTACTCGCCCAGGGGCGCCAGGGCCTCGTGGATGGCCACCATGTCCTCCGGCGTGGTGTAGAGCTTCTCCTTGCCGTGGCCGCTGGTGTCGTGGCCGTCCTCCTCGCCGCCCACGATGCCCGTCTCCACCTCGAGGATGATCTCGCTGGCGGCGCAGCGCTTCAGGAGGTCGGCAGAGATCCGGATGTTCTCGTCGAGGGGCAGCTCGGAGCCATCGAACATGTGGGCGTTGAAGAGGTTCGGCAGGCCTTTCGCGCGGCGCGACTCGGTCTCCGCGATGAGGGGCAGGACGAAGGCGTCGAGGTGCTTCGGGTGGCAGTGGTCCGTGTGCAGGGCCACGTTGACGTCGTATTCCGCGGCCATGAAACGGGTGTAGTCCGCCATGGCGGCGGCGCCCTTGGCCATGGACTTCACGCCCTGTCCGGAAAAGAACTCGGCCCCGCCGGTGCTGATCTGGACGATGCCGTCGGCGTGGGCCGCCTTGAGGCCCAGCAGCACGGCGTTCACCGTCTCCGTGGAGGTCACGTTGAAGGCGGGGTAGGCGAAATTCCCCTCCTTCGCGCGCTGGAGCATGGACCGGTACTGGGCGGCGTTCACCACGGGCATGGGGCGTCCTCGATGGAAAGCCCCGAGTCTATCAGGGGCGCCGCCGCACGCCTCCCTGGCCGGCGTTAGAGTGTCAACGTGCGCATCGCGGCCATCGACGTGGGTTCCAATTCCCTCCACCTGGTGGTGGTGGAGAGCGATCCCATGGGCGGGCAGCGGGTCCTGGCCCGGGAGAAGGCCATGGTGCGCCTCGCCCGCGGCGGCGCGAAGTCGGGCCGCATCGAGCCCGAAGCCTTCCACGCCGGCCTGGAGGCCCTGGCCTCCATGGCGCGGACCGTCCAGTCCCTGGAATGCGCCACGGTCATGGCCTGCGGCACCGCCGCCCTCCGGGACGCGAGGAACGCCGGCGCCTTCCTGGAGGAGGCGGCCCGGCTCGGCGTGGAGATCCAGGTGATCTCCGGGGAGGAGGAGGCCCGGCTGATCCACCAGGCCGTGAGCCACGCCATCCCGTTCTCCGACGCCCCCGCGGCCCTCGTGGACATCGGCGGGGGCAGCACGGAGCTGACCTGGGTCCAGGGCGGCAAGGTCCTGGCCAGCACTTCCCTGCCCTGGGGCCTGCAACGCCTCGCGGACGCGGTGCCCACCGCGAATCCGCCCACCGCCGAGGACCTCAAGAAGCTGAAGCGCTTCGTCGCCAAGGTCCTCAGGAAGGCCCGGAAGGTGCTGCCGGAGGACCTGCCGGCCACGCCCCTGGTGCTGGGCACGTCGGGAACCCTGGAGGACCTGGCGAAGGGTTCGGCGGCAGCAACGGATTCCCGGGCCCAGCTGGAGCCCTTCAAGCGGCGGCTCTGGCATACGGACGCGAAGGCGCGCGTCGAGAGGCTGGGCGTGGACCCGAAGCGGGCGGAGGTGCTCCACGTCGGCGCGACGTGGGCCTCGGCCTTGCTGAAGTGGCTCGGGGCCACGGAGGTCCGCTGCGTGCCCGTGGGCCTGCGCGAAGGGATGATCTGGGAGGCCCTGAAGCACGGCGGCGTGGCCATCCCGCCCCTAGCGGACCGCCGGCGCGCTTCGGTGGAGGCCTTCGCCTCCCGCCTGGACCCCGACCCCGGCCACAGCTTTCATGTGCAGGCCCTCTGCGACCAGCTCTTCGACGGGCTGATGCCCCACTTCGAACTGGGCGACACGGAGCGGGAATGGCTGGCCTGCGCAGCGCGACTCCACGACATCGGCTTCTCGGTCAGCGAGAAGGGGCACCACAAGCACGGCGCCTACCTGATCCGCAACGCGGCCCTCCAGGGTTTCTGGCCCGAGGAGATCGAGATCATGGCCCAGGTGGTGCGCCACCACCGGGGCAAGGCGCCGGATCCGGCGAAGCACGAAGCTTTCCGTCAATTGGCGCCCTGGCACCAGCACACCGTCACCAAGCTCACCGCCATCCTCCGGGCGGCGGACGCCCTGGACCGCCGGCGGCGCCAGTCCATCCAACGGCTCCGGGTCGATGAGGACGGCGAAAGCCTCTGCCTCGTGGTGGAGGGGGGCGGTGACCTGGAGCCCGAGGCGGAAGCCTTCCATGAGAAGGGCCAGCTCTTGATGAGGCTCCTGGACCGGCCCCTGGGCCTCGTCCTGAGCTGAAGCGGTAGAATCCCTGACCTCGAACCGGAAGCCCCATGCCCTTCAATGAACTCATCCACGACTGGAACGCCAAGGGTTGCGTCCAGGGCGGCGCCCGCCCCAACCGCGTCCCCCTCCTCGACGACGAGACCCTCCGGGACGGCCTGCAGAGCCCCTCGGTGCGGGATCCCGACATCCCCGCCAAGCGGGACCTCCTCCACCGCCTCGCCAAGCTGGGCATCCACAGCGTGGACCTGGGCATGCCCGGCGCCGGGCCGAAGGCCATGGCGGCGGTGAAGGCCCTCATGGCGGAGATCCGGGACTACCGGCTGCCCATCCATCCCAACGTGGCGGTGCGCACCCTGGAGGCCGACCTCATCCCCGTCGCCGAGATCCAGCAGAAGACCGGCATGGCCCTGGAGGTCGGCGCCTTCCTTGGCTCCAGCCCGGTGCGCATGGACGTGGAGGACTGGGACCTGGAGTTCCTGCTGGTGACCGTGCGGAAGGCCATGGCCTTCTGCCGGCGCAACCACATCCCCGCCATGATGGTCACCGAGGACACCACCCGCTCGAAGCCCGAGGTGCTGCGCGCCATTTACCGCACGGCCCTCGACGAAGGGGCCCAGGCCATCTGCCTCAGCGACACCTGCGGCCACGCCACGCCCGCGGGGGCCCGGAACCTGGTGAAGTTCATGCGGGAGGACGTCCTGGAGGGCAAGGACATCCGCATCGACTGGCACGGCCACAACGACCGGGGCCTCGGCGTCGCCAACGCCATTGCGGCCTTCGAAGCCGGCGCGGACCGCCTCCATGGTTCGATCCTGGGCATCGGCGAGCGCTGCGGCAACGTGGCCCTGGACCAGCTGATGATGAACCTCATCCTCATGGACTACTGGCAGGGCGACCTCACGGACCTGCCGGCCCTGGCGGAGCGGGTGGCGGAGCTCTGCGACTTCCAGATCCCGGCGAACTACCCCGTGCTGGGCCGGGACGCCTTCCGGACCGGCACGGGCGTCCACGCCGCCGCCATCATCAAGGCCCTGCACCGGGGGGACGCAGCCCTGGCGGACGCGGTCTATTCCGGTGTTCCGGCCTCCCTGGTGAACCGGCGGCAGGAGATCGAGATCGGCCCCGTGGCCGGCCACAGCAACGTCACCTACTGGCTGGAGCTGAACGGCTTCGACTCCAGCACCGAGCGCATCGAGCGCATCCTCAAGCTGGCCAAGCAGAGCAACCGGATCCTGACGGACGACGAGGTCCGGGCGGCCTTGTAGCGGACTCCAGACTTCGGTTCCACCGCCGGCCGGGATACCCTGGAGCGTTTGCCCTTCCGGAGCCCCGCTTGGACCACAGCCGCGAGTACCGCCAGCGCCGCTTCCTGAACTGGTTTCCCCTCGGGCTGACCTATGCGGCCATGTACATGGGCCGGTACAACTTCAACATCGTCAAGGATGACATCGGCAAGTGGTACCACCTCGACAAGGCCGAGATGGGCCTCATCGCCACCGCCGGCTTCTGGACCTACGGCCTCAGCGTGGCTCTCAACGGCCCCCTGGCGGACCGCATCGGAGGCCGGAAGGCCATTCTCATCGGCTCCCTGGGTGCGGCCCTCCTGAACCTGGGCATCGGGATGATGTTCCTCAACGGGATGACCACGAAGCTGCTGGTATCCATGAGCCTGCTCTGGTCGTTGAACATGTACTTCCAGAGCTTCGGGGCGCTGTCCGTGGTGAAGGTGAACAGCACCTGGTTCCACGTGAAGGAGCGCGGCGTCTTCGGCGGCATCTTCGGGATCATGATCTCCTCGGGCTACTTCCTCGCCACCACCGTGGGCGCCTGGCTCCTGGCCACCTTCACCAACTGGACGGTCATCTGGACCGTGCCCGCGGCCGCCATCTTCCTCATGTTCCTGGTGGACCTGTTCCTGGTGCAGAACCGCCCCAGCCACGCGGGCCACGCGGACTTCGACACCGGCGACGGCTCCAACGCCCACCATGCCGAGGACCAGCCCCTGCCGGTGCGCGAACTGATCAGGAAGGTGATCCACAACCCGGTGATCGTGGCGCTGGTCTTCGCGGAGTTTTGCACCGGGTTCGTCCGCCAGGGCGTGATGCTCTACTTCACCGAGTACCTGTCGGAGGTTTACGGCGTCACGAAGACCCTCCCCGGCGTGAACCTGTTCGGGAAGGCCCTCACGCTGTTCGGAAAGCCGGTCGGGCTCTACTGGTTCACGGGGATCGCCTTCATGCTCGGGGGCATCTTCGGGGGCCTGCTCTGCGGCTGGATGAGCGACAAGCTCTTCCAGTCCCGGCGGC
>JBGASS010000140.1:0-6701 GCA_044229555.1 Holophagaceae bacterium | reverse complement strand
TGAAGCTGAGCACCAGGCTGATGGTCATGGCGGAGGCCACGGCGATGGCCAAAGGTGCGTAAAGCCGGCCCGCGACACCTCCAATGGCCAGGAGCGGAATGAAAACCGCGAGGATCACGAGCACCGCCGTGAGAATGGGCATGCCCACCTCCGCCGCCGCCCGCGTGAGCGCCACGCGACGGGGCTCCAGGTGTTCGCGGTGCTGGTGCAGACGATGCGCCAGATTCTCGACCATGATCACAGCGGCATCCACGAGCAGGCCGACCGCGATGGCAAGCCCGCCCAGCGTCATGGCGTTGAGCCCGAGCCCGGCCATCCGCAGCGGAATGGCCGCCCCGAAGGTGGCCAGCGGGAGGACCACGATGACGAGAAGCGCCCCACGCAGGCTTCCAAGCAGAAGAATCAACACGAGGGCCACGAAACAGCCGCCGAGCAGCAAGGCAGTCGTGACGCCCCCGAGGGCATGAGACACCAGCGTTCCCTGGTCGTACATGAGGGTGAGCGACATGCCGGGGGGCAGACTGCCGCGCAGCTCATCTAAGGCCTTGCGAACCTCCAGAGCCGTTTGGAGGGTGTCCGCCGTGGGCTGCTTCACGACCCGGAGGCTGACGTCCTCATGGCCCTGGTGGCGTGCAAGGCCGCGCCGGAACCCGGTGCCATCCCGGACCTCGGCCACGTCTCCCAGCTGCACCACGCCGTGTTGCGTCCGAAGGGGGAGGTGGCGGATCTCCTCAGGAGTTGCAGCCAGGCTGCCCACGGTCATGAACCAGCCCTTGTCCTGAATCTCCATCACGCCAGCGGCCTGATCTTGGGCGCTTCCCTTCAGGGCTTCGGCGATCGCCTCAAGGCTCACACCCTGGAGCCGCATCTGCTCCGGGTTCAGGGTCACCTGGAGCTGGCGCTCCTCTCCGCCTAGGCGCTCCACTCGGGCTACGCCAGGTACGGCTTGGAGTCTGGGCACCAGGACTTTCTCCGTGTGGTCCCGGAGCTTCATGGGGTCCACGGAGGGACCTTCCAGAACGATCTCCTGGATCTCTTGGAGACGGCCTGCGGCACTGGACATCAAGGGAGGACGGGTGCCCTCTGGAAACGCTCCTACGACGCCAGCAAGGCGCTCGGCCACGAGCTGTCGGGCCCGCCAGGGGTCGGTGTCGCTCTCGAAGGCGATGACGATCTGGATCACCTCGGCCTGCACCGTGGTCACCACGCGCTTCACGCCAGGGAGGCCGCCAACGGCCTGTTCTACCGGTTGGGCAACGGTGAGTTCCAGTTCCGAGGCGGCCCGCCCCGGGCTCTGGATGAGCAGGCTGAGGGAGGGCAGCGTGAGGTCCGGGAAGAGGTCCCGCTTCAAATTGAGAAAGGTCACCAGCCCCGCAGCGCCCCACACCAGAGCTAGCGCGAAGACCCAGCCCTTGCGGGGCAGAAGCCAATCGAACCAGCGCCGCACGGGGGAACGGTGCTGAGGGATGTAGGGTTCAGGCACTGCTTCATGCACCTGTGGTTCCACGGGATCGCGAGGCTCAGTGGTCATGGTCCTCGCCTCCGCTCTTGCGCTTGATCTGCAGCGATTTGAGAAGGTAGGCACCTTCGCCCACCACCGTCTCGCCGGGCTTGACTCCCTCGAGCACCATCACATCACCGCCCAGCTCGGCCCCGCGGCGAACGGGGCGGAACTCGGCCTCCTCGCCTTCCTTCACGAAGACCCCCCAGGTTCCTTCCACCTGCTGCAACGCGCTCTGGGGAAGAACTACGGTCTTGGCCAAGGGCACATGCACTTCCAGCGGCGTGCCGGGAATCGGCAGCGTGCCTCCCAGGAGACGAAGGCGGTAGCTCAAACGGCGCGTGTCCGCCGTGAGGGTCATGGGCGAGCCCTCGACCTGGGCCTTCCATCGCTGGCCGTCGGCCTTGCGCACCTCCGTCACGGAACCGGGCCTCCAGTTCTCGGGCGCGGGTAGCGGCAGCTCCAGCTTGGCGATGGCTGCGGAGGCGGACTGGAAGCTCCCAAGCTCCTGTCCCGCCTCCACCCCTTGGCCGAGCTGGGCCCGATAGGCCGTGACGGTTCCCGCCTTCGGGGCCTTCACGATGAAGGTGGAACCGGCAGCCTCAGGGCTCACCCCTCGGGCCTCCAGCGCCAGGCGGGAGGCTTCTTCGTCCGCCTTGGCCGTGGCGGCCTCACTACTAGCTACCTCAAGCTCACGGCGCGAGCCCGCCTGAGCCTCGAAGAGTCGTTGCTCCCGAGCGAGCTCGGCTTCAGTCCGCTCACGCTTGGCCTTGGCCGAGAGCCAATCTGCTTTTAGGCGGGCGAGTTCTGGGCTTTGAAGCACCAGTAGGCCGGTGCCTTGCCCCACATGCCTCCCCGGAGGAGCGAGCACGCCCGAGATGATTCCCTTCACGGGAGAGCTGAGCAAAGCCTGGGCCGATTCATCTCCGATGGCCTCTGCTGGATACCAGGCGCCTTCGGCTTTGGGCTCGGGAACGACAAGGAAGTGAAGCCCCCGAACTTCCTTGAGGGGCAGCCGGATACCTTCTCCCTCGGCGCCTTCTTCTTTGTGAGCCTCGGCGTGAGGGGCGGAGAGTGCGGCCTTCCGGTCGCAGGCCAGCGTGGCCACCAGGAGGAGGCCGAGTGCGGAATATCGGATCGGATGGTTCATGGGTTCACACCGTCGGTGAGGGCCTGGAGTTCGGCGGAAAAGAAGGTGGGCGGCCTGGAAGGCGGCGCAGGTAGGCGACCTGGGCCTCCTGAGCAATCGACGGCGAATGGGGAGGGCTTCGAAGGGCGTTCCTTCCTTCTGAAAGGCGGAGGCTCACGGCACGCAGGGCCGTATCGAAGGCTGCGAAGTGGCGCTGCAGGCGACGCCGTCTGCAACCGCGTCAGTGCGGATTGGAACCGCCCTTCGAGCTCCAACAGAGCGATTTCCAATTCCCGCTTGCTGGCCTGGAGATTGGCCTCAGCTTCCTGGTGGATGGCTCGCCCTTCCCCCGGTCGGGAGAAGCGATAGGCGAGGCCGACCTTGGTGATGCGGTCTTCCCCTTCCTTTCCGTAGCTCCCTCGAAGGCTCCATCGGCTTGTGGCCAATGCCTCCTGGTGACGAAGCGCTTTCTGGTCGAGCTCAAGGCGGCTTTGGAGGGCCTTGCGAAGAGAGCTCTGGTCGAACCTAGCCTGTAGGTTTTCCACTGGGGGCATGGCCGCCTCGCCCGGGCCTGCCAAGGAGGCGGCAGAAGTTGGCACCTCCGCCAGGGCCCGAAGACCCGCCCATGCCAGGAGGCGCTGTCGACGGGCTTCATCCAGATCAAGTTGGGCCTTGAGAACCTCACCCTCCACGAGGCTCACTTGGAATGCGGGGTCAGCGCCGGCTTCCAAACGCGCTTTGGAGGCCTTGAGCCAGGTCTGGACAGTAGCCAGATCAGATTCACGGAGCGCGAGGAGCTGTTCGCTCAGCCACGCATCGAGATATGCCTGACGCAAGCGGAACCGCGCCTCTATGCGCGCGGCATTCCTCAGCGCGGGATCAGCCTTTCCGAAAGCCTGCTCCAAGCGGCGACGCGTGCCACTCGCAAGGAACAGTGGGAGATCCACGTCCACCGTCTGATCCGTGGTGGTTGGCGCCAAGGGATTGGTTCGGGGACCTGCCGAGACCCCGAGTGAGGGACCTTCGCGCATGAATCCCTGGGTGCCCGCGAGGGCGCGCTGTCGCTCCGCCAGCAGGGCTTCGGTGCGGTATTGCTCGGGGCTTGTCCGAGCACGCTGTTGGATCTCGTCGAAGGTCAGGAGTGGGGCGGGTGAAGGCGGAGCCTGGGCCAGGAGCACACAGGGCAGCGCCCCCATCAGGAGGGGTCGCATGGGAACCTCGGTTGATAGGACTGGACGTCGTGGCAGGGGAAGCCCAGCCACGGGGTTCACTCAATTCGACCTACGCCCGTGGAGGGTCCTTCTCCGGTTCGGCCTTAAGGCTCACCAAGTGTTTAACCTTCTCGCTGGCGTAGCTGCGCGGCGGTTCGGGGTCGGGCGGAGGCGCGACTGGAGCTACGGGCATCGGAGCAGTCGCGCACCCATCAGCGCAAAGGATGTGGCAGACCTGCTCACAATCCGAGGGGTCATCGATGCAGCGATCCTGGTTCGAGGCGCCCACGTAGAACGCGATCAACACCAAGAAGAGGCCCGCGATCCAGCGCTTCATCCAGCGCTCTCGTGCGAGTGGGCCTGGGTTTCCTCGTTGAGGCAAAGGCCGTGGCACATGAGCTTGGCAATGCAGGGATCCACGATCCGATAGTGGATGTGGTTCCCATGTCGCCGGGTATCCAAAATTCCCAAATCCACGAGCCGGCGGAGCTGGTTGGAAACGGCTTGGGGCTTCATGCCCACCGCTTCAGCAAGGTCGCTCATACAGGGATCGGGTCGAAGGATCAGCGCATGCAGGAGGCGCAACCGCGTCTCGGAGGCCAGGACATCAAAGATCCGCGCCAGCTCGGATGCTTTCAATCCGCTCAGAAGCGGACGCTCCGAAAGGGGCGCTTTAGGAGAGCAGCTCGGGAGGTTGGAGTGGGATTTGGCCATAGGGCAGCTATTACACAAGTCAGTGTAATGACGAACCCCATCGCCGCAACAAATTTGAGACGCAGTGAGGTTGATCTCCCCACTCCCCACCAAAGGACCTTTGAAAACTTGAGATCACACTTTGTGATCTCAACTGCAAGTCGGACAATGGCGCAACAGGCCAACCTTGCAAGGGTTATTGCGCAACTGAGGCACCCCCCCTCGGGTCAGACACGAACTCTCGTCGTATTTCTTTCCCCTCAAAACCCAATTCCTTCTTCCACTGGACAAGCGTTGCTTCCACCGCCGCGCCCGGCTTGAAGACGATGCGCGTCTCCCGCTTGTCGAAGTCCATCTGGACGGAAGCCACACCGGAGGATGCAGACATGGATTGGGGGAGTTTGCCGACACATTCCAGGCAATCGAATTGAGGTGTGGAGATCACGAGGAGGGTGCCCCCGGCAGGAGCGGGCAGCATTCCAACAGTGACGGCGCTGTTCCCGCCCGGACGCAGGAGCCGCGGCGCGGCTGCGGCACCGAGGAGAGAGAGGCCGAGGATGACCACTGGAAGCATCGGGAAGGGAGGTGGCACCGCGCAGCAATCACCCCCTTTAGATGCGCCACTGAAGCGCTTCATCGCCCACCAGACGATCACCCCAGCCAGGAAGAGCACCAAGGCTCCCAAAGCCCACGGGCGAATCCAGGAGATCTTCGCGCCGAGCGTGCCTGTGGCCACACCGGCGACTGCTAGGGCAAGGGGAAGCCAACAGCAGGCAGAGGCCGCCACTCCCAACAGTACGGCAGAGAGCATTGTTCGACCTTCGGCCTTGGGTCTCTGATCCGGGGACTGCGTGGAACAGGTCCCAGCCTGGATACCATTGGGTGGGCAGCAGTCATGGGCCTCGGTGACCTGGCCTTTACGAAGGGCCTCCAGCACCCAGGCTTGGTCAGGCAGGCCCTGGCGGCGACCTTGGACCATGTACGTCCGGCATCCGAGCGCGGGCTCAAAGGCCTCAGGAAGGGGCGCCACGTCCTCGCCGTTCACTCTCAGGGTGGGCGAGCCTGGGAAGTTCCACTGGCGTGCAGCCGCCGGTGTCTCCACGCGGATCTCCTGGATCTCCCCGGCGATGCCCAATGAGGTCATGCCCGCCTTGAGTAGGTCCCGGGCAGGTTCCGTGTTTGGGCAGCCTTCGAAGACCAGCAGCTCGATCCGCATCGTTCACTTCCTTCGCAATGAGCGCGTGCCCTTGAGTTCCGGGACCGCGCATGGGACGCATAGTTTTAGGAAGGCAGGGCATCGCGGCCCAGGCTCTCCTTCGCAGGCCTGTCGCAGACTATGAAGGACATCCGTCATCCCCTGAAGTTCCACCAACTGCTCCGTCAGGGAGTGGAGCTTTCGGTCCAGCAGGGCCTTCATCTCATCGCAGGCGTGCTCATTTCGGATGTCGGTGCGGAGAAGGAGCTTTATCTCCTCCAAGGTGAATCCACTGCGTTGGGCCTGTTTGATGAAGCGCACGGTCTCCACCGAGGCGGCGTCGTACAGCCGGTACCCTTTGGAGGTCCGACCCACTGGCTCCAAGAGGCCCAATCGCTCGTAGAGGCGCACCGCCTGGTCGCTCACCCCGCAGGCCGCGGTGAGCTCGCGCATCTTGAATGACCCCGGCGCCATCACACCTCCAGGAAGACAGGTTAAGGTCTATACCCGGGTATAAGGTCAAGGCGCGGGACAACCTTCTCTGGGGAACACTCCAAAGACTTGGAGCCTGGTGCCAGGAGGGCTTGAAGGAAGGATTTTACAGTCCTACATTCACCTTCCGGTGGCGGCGTGAATGTACCGAAGGGTGCTGGAGAGGTTCTTCCCTGGGCCTTCGAGATGAACACAAGCGGTCCGTTGTCCTCGAAGAGAGTCCCCTGATTGCGCCTCGTGAGCCATGCACCGGGTTTCGCCAGTATGCTCCTCAGCGCCCGTTGAACCATAAAATGGCCACTCGTGTTTTGAACCATATCCTGGCCAAACGGCCAAGTTATGGTTCACGACACACAAAGCGCCCGCAGGGGCGCTTTGTGCGTTTGGTGGAGGTGGGGGGAGTCGAACCCCCGTCCAAGACATGCCGGCTGGCGGCTCTTCCACAGGCTTGGTCCGCTCTTGAGACCTCCCGGCGGGGAA